>DAITPI010000508.1:0-3250 GCA_036833655.1 Anaerolineales bacterium
GTCCCGCCTGGAGCGCATCGACCACTGTGCTGAAGTTGCCGGTGATATCTTCCCATCCCGCGCCCTCCCACCGAACAATGGCGGTCGCAGAGCCCTGTTCGGAATCTAATAAAATGTCTGTGTACAGGGAACCCGCTTGATCCGCGACCAATGTATTCCCTGCTGTTTCAAAACCAATCCCCAGCTCGTTCCACTTGACGCCATCCAATTGTGCAAAATGTCTCCCGCCATCCCAGGAGGCGCCAAAGCCACTGGCATAGACCTGACCCTGCCGGTCGATTGCGACGTTATCGATGATGCCCTCGAACAGGGGGGTTGGGGATGGAAGCGCCGGCGCAGGCGTCCCTGTGGGAGAGGCGACCGGCGCTGCCTGACCTGTGGACGTCTGTGTTGCGATGCGTGCCGGAGGGGGTTCCGCCGCGGGCAAGCCCACCGGCGCACATGCCGCGCCGAGGACAAGTATGAAAAGCAAGGCCAGAGATTTCATCGTTTCACCCATGCGGTCTGTGTTTCTTCGTTTCCAGATCCGTTGCGCTCCGCCCTGAGCGTTCTGCTACCGTGGATCCATCCGTGTCGTCCCATGATAAACATAGACGGACGCGCAGGAATGAAGGTTCCATTCAAACCGCGGCGACGAAAAAGCCCGCCACACCTGTCCTGAGGGGATCAGGGACGCCTTGGAGCGGCGGACTGCCGATGTCATAAATGAAAACGCTCCCTGAGAGGAGCGTTTTCGTACCTGTGCATATTTGTAGGTGAGGCGCACCTGCCTCCGGCAGGTCATGGGTGAGGAGGTTTGCGAAGGCTTTTGCGTCCAGCCCAGCGGATCTTCGCTACCTCACATCCAGTTCGTAGACGAGAGTGACTCGAGCGTGGGTTATTTCGTAACCTGTCTATGTACTGGCGACCTGACAGTCTTGAATCTCTGTCGATTTTGCTGGTCGAGTAGCGCCGAGCGCCCGTCGAGGGGCGTACACCTCGTGCTGGCGCAGGGCGGAAGAGCGCCGCCTACTCGACCAACCGCGTGCTTTCGGACCAAACTGCCAGGTGGGTAGAATGAGATCTTCGACGTTGCGCGCCAGTGAAACCCCTGCTCACGCTGGAGACGGCCAGATCCATCCTGAGCTGTCTCCTTCTGGAGGGTGTTAGCTCGCGGTCTCCGGCGAGGCGGAGCCTAGCAAACGGTGCAATTCGTGCATAGCCTCCGCATGAGTCAGGGATAGAACAAATTCCCATTCGCCAAGCAGGGTGTTCCGAGACTGTTTCAAGATCATCTGGTCATTATCGTTCATCGGCTTTCCCAGTTGCTTTTGATAAGCCGAAAGGTCGCGGATCACCTGGCAGAGCGTTTCGGGGCGGCCCTCTTTCAGCAGCTCCAACAGGCGGGATTTGCGCTCCAGTGTGTCCTTCGGGAGGGGCTCGATGGGGCCGGACAAGATCGCCAGCAGTCGCTGGAAGCGGGACTTTGGGGTGGGAGCCCGTAGTCTGCTCTGCACTTTGCCGTCTGCCGGAACCCAGACCGTCATATCCCGCACCTGGACCACATAGTAAATGGTTTTTGATCCGGCCAGGGCTCGCTCCTCCAGATTGACGATCTGCCCTATTCCATAGGTCCAGTGCATGACCGTATCGCCTTTATGGTAGTTCATATGTACCTCCTGATACATCTGGTGGAAAACAACATAGAACATCACTTTCCCCCGCTTTATCAAACGTTGTTCATCACATGCCTGTACCAGTGTAACACAGCATTGGCCAGAATACGTGCCAATATGGCAGTGAGGGTAAAACATCCGTGTCATGGCGGCAGACCCCTTCCACCTGCCTCCGTTATCGACATTTGCCGCCAGCACGATCTTCATGATCGGCGTCTCTGGCTCTATGAGGCGCCCGGCAGCAGAGAAACAGGGCGATATCGATCCGATCGTCCGTTTTCAAAGCGCAAGAACAGTCGATCTCCTGTGCGCCTGAAACGGCTCGAATCCTTGAAATTGCCGCTCAAAAAGCCATCGTGTGCTGCGCTTCTGGAATCAGGATGTCGTGAAAGATGTAAATGCTGTTTTGAAAGTCATCTGGGAGACGCTCGCAGACCTGGAAAGGGATCAGAACGTATCGCGCCGGGCTCCTGAACCAACGAACCGCCCTCCATTGCCGGAGAGCGGTTCCCGTTTTCTACTCGCATGAGATTTTCAAGGACGCGGTCTACCTCTTCTGCGTTGCTCGGTCCTTCGCCTGTTGTAAACTTCATAGAGCCACGGAAGGCTCAATCCCGAGCCGATGACGCCGCTCACCAGGCTAAGAACGTTTACCTGCCCCCGGATGAACAATGGCTGGAGGACTTCAATTTCAAGATGAAAGCTCCAGATCTGGCGCTTTTCTGACCTTCCCCCACCCTCGCGGGGTCTCCATTCGACTTCAATGTACCCATCGATGCTCTGCGGACCGGGGTCCTCGGACCCGACATTCCAGACCCAGCTCACCTGTGGCTCAGCGAGCGACTGCACCTCGGGAGAGGCAAGCTGGATGTCAAACGAGGTCCCCTGGAGGCGGGCAATCGCATAGGCTTCGTACTCATCGCCAAAAGCGTCCCGAAGTGCTGCATCCAAAGTTCCCACAGGGATGGGGGTGGCGAGAGCGGCTGTATTGCCCTGGATTTCCACCGTCGGTACCAGGCCATCCGCCGTCCTCAGGAGCGAAACGCGGATTGTGCTCGAACGCCTGGTATCGATCCGTACCGGCCACTCGGCTTCCACCACATACGTCGGGGAGGACACCGTAGGTGCCGGTCCGGGGGTCACTGGCGATGTCGGAGGCAGATAGATCTCCTGCCCGGCATAGATCAGATTCGCATTGCCAATCTGGCAGTTCGCGGCTGCCAGTTCCCGTGTGGTGATCCCCGCCTCGAGCGCGATGGAGCCCAGGGTCTCTCCAGGCTGGACAACGTGAGGCGTCCACCCCACGGGTGACGTACAGCTGACTGGAGGTTGCACCGTGCCGCCCGGGATCTGTTCCGTCGTCTGATTGCGTTGTTCCGGGCCCTGTGGTCCAGAGGGATAGGCCAGGCCCAGGAGAGCAACGCCCCAGAACAGGAGTCCTATTGTCAGCAGTAGCGATGTGCGCGCCAACTTCTACCCTTTGCTTGTCGAATATGCTGCTGATTTCATTATATAGACCGCGTTGGGAAAGTCAAGCAGTGACGGAAAAAAATAGGGCTTTCTCAAAGTCCCCATTAATGTCACCCTGACGGAGC
>DAITPI010000509.1:0-3241 GCA_036833655.1 Anaerolineales bacterium
CTTCGGGCTGGTGCGCCTTATGGATTCCACCATGCACACGACCGCCGGTTCCGTTGCAGGAACGCCTGCCTATATGAGCCCGGAGCAAGCGCGCGGCGAAAAGGTGGACAAACGCACAGATATCTACTCCCTGGGCATCATGCTCTATGAGATGCTTTCCGGCTCTGTACCCTTCCAGGCTGATAGTACATTTGGCCTCTTGATGCAGCATATCA
This sequence comes from Anaerolineales bacterium, assembly GCA_036833655.1. Lineage (GTDB taxonomy): Bacteria > Chloroflexota > Anaerolineae > Anaerolineales > Villigracilaceae > Defluviilinea. The sequence continues at coordinate 216 of DAITPI010000509.1, forward strand.
ATGAAATGCCTGCACCCATAAAAGGCATCTCACCAGATCTGCAGGCCCTGCTGGACCGCGCCCTCGCAAAAGACCCAGCCCTCCGCTACGAAAGCGCCGGTGAACTGGCGAATGAGTTCATGGCGATCTTCAACGGGCAAACCGTCTCGCCGGGCACCCTCCATATCGCGCAACTTGCACGACAGGCCGCTCAGGCAAGCCAGGCAGCCAACGCTCAGCCCCGGGAACGCCAGCGGAACCGATGGATAAGAATGGCCATTGAGTTGGTACTAGCGATAGCCGTGGGGCTCTTCGTCCTTTGGCGCATCGGCCCGCCCTCGACCACAGCCGTGGATCCGAACGTCCCGGTCGGCAGGATGCGAATCTCAGACTTTGCCAATATCATGGACCGGATATCGTTTTCTCTGACGGAAATCATTCTTCCTGCAAGCGGCACACATCTCGAAGCGTGGCTTATCCATAATGACGGCGGCGGTGCACAGGATATTGGGCCGATCACGTTCGATGCAAGTGGAAATGGCCAGTTATTATTCACAGATCCAGCCGCACGCAACCTTCTACAGGATTTTAATGCAATTCAAATTACCCAGGAACAGGATGGTGTTCCGATATCTGAACCAACCGGCGAGGTTGTTTATTCCTCGATCTTCCCCCCCCAGGCCCTGGTCTATGTTCGCCAGGTGTTGGTATCTTTTGATGGCGCTCCGGACGGTTCGGCTCTGATGCAAGGACTTTATTACTACAGCGGTCGCTATATCGATATCTCGGTAAACGGAGACAAAATTGCTGATCCAGACATCCCTTTGGTAGAAGCCTACGCAAATGGCGATGAAGCTGCAGTCCGCAAGAGGACAGAGGAGGTGATCAACTTGATCGTTGGAGCCCAGAGCAATCAATATTTGGATTATGACGGCGATGGGGCAATTGAGAGCAATGACGGTGATGGGTATGGAAGCCTTCCGAATGGCGATCACCCGGGCTATATTCAACAAACTGCCCTTAGCGTACAAAACGCCGCAGACGCGGCAGATTCCACAGCGAACATTCGTGATCAGAGCGAAAACATTCAGGTTTGCACTCGGAACCTGGATGAATGGACGAGGCAGCTCCTTCCATTGGCTCTGCAGCTTGTCGATATGCCGTTCGGTCCTGATATGAAACCGGTCATCGATGAAATGTCTGGCCTGTCACGAGCTCTGGTTAACGGCGCGGATCTCGACAAAGACGGCATTGTAGAGGCAATCTCTGGCGAATGTGGGGCAGGCAAGGCATACGAATTCGGCTGGTATTTGGCAGATTTCTCCATTTATACGGGCGCTGGGCGAATTCCTCCTTCGGGTAAGTAAACAGTCTCCCGGACCGGGAGACTGTTTTTTTCAATTAATGATAGACCAAAGGCTATGGCACCAGACTTTGATTGATTTGGTCGAATACATCCCGTAATGCAGGCCCCATCAAACTTACCAAGCCAGCGACCACGGCAGCAATGCAGCAGAAAAGGATGAAGAAGGGCAGAAGCACCGAACCGGCAGCCTGTCCCCAACCGAATTGATTGACACCCTTGACTGCGGTGACCTCTAATGCCACGACATACAGTAGGGCAATCAAGCCTAAGAGGCCAAAACAAAAACCAACGTATGGAATAGCTGACAGAAGTGTCAGTACCCCACTGACCACATAGAAGGGCGCGATGATCGCGCCAATTGCATAGGCGAGTTGATCAAATGTCCCGCGGCCCCCAAACATTTTTGCGACCAGTTGGACAACCCCGACAAAAACCGCGAAGATCACAGTCGCAATGACCGCGGCGATGGGTGCCCCACAAATCGTTGCGATCAAGGCATTGGCTGGCCCTCCTCCAAACCGATCCATCCCAAAATCCGGGTTTTGCATCATCTGGCGAAACATAACGCCCTGGACCAGCGATGCCAGGAAAGAGCTCAACAGTGAAGTCAGGAAAATCCATAAAAGTGCTGTTGTCGATTTAGCCTGCGGGGATTGAGCAATCCGGGCAAAGGTCTGCTCACTCGGTCTGGTAACCGCCTCCCGCCAGGTGGACAACCATGATGAACCACCGGCTGCTGGCGGCAGCATGGGGGCGTTCATTTGCTCACTCATCAGTACCTCCGTACGGAATAGATTTGCTTCATTATTGCACGAAATACCAGGATTGACAACCAGTTAAAGGCGTAGATCATAAAAAAAGTTACACATGCAGTAAAATAGCCCCCGATGGAAATCTCCGAGAAACTCCGAGCCATTCTGGCCACGCTTCCTGCAAAACCGGGCTGCTATCTGATGAAAAATGCCGGGGGAACAATTATTTATGTCGGCAAAGCTCTCAGCCTGCGGAACCGCGTTCGTTCCTACTTCCACGCGGATGCCAGCTACGACGGAAAGACGCGCCGGCTCGTTCGTGAGATCGCGGACATCGAGTGGATTGTAGTTGGGTCCGAACTGGAGGCGCTCATCCTCGAGATGAACCTCATCAAGAAACATCGCCCTAAATACAACGTCCGCCTCAAGGACGACAAGCGCTATCCATACATAAAGATCCATTGGGCTGACCCCTTCCCCAAAGTCACTGTCACGCGCCAGATGGTTGATGACGGTTCGCGGTACTTTGGGCCCTACACCTCCGCATGGGCTGTGTATCAGACGCTGGATGTGCTTCGCCGCATCTTCCCCTATTTGACCTGCGACCGTGTCATCACGGGCATGGACAAACGCGCGTGTCTTTACTACGACATCAAGTTGTGCACCGCCCCCTGCATTGGAGCCGTGAACCAGATACAGTACCGTCAGACCATCTCTGACCTGATGGATTTCCTCAATGGGCGCAGCGAAGAGATAGTATCACGCCTGCACATCGAAATGGAAAAGGCCTCACAAGATATGCGCTTCGAGAAAGCCGCAGCCGTGCGCGACCAGCTCAAGGCCATCCAGTCCATCGTCGAGAGACAGAGGATCATTTTCGCGACAGACTACCTGGATTCGGATGTGCTGGCCATGGCGCGCAGTGATGG
>DAITPI010000510.1:0-3235 GCA_036833655.1 Anaerolineales bacterium
GATTCACAGCAGGGGATGGCTATTCGGATCTCAGATCGGCGGAAGTCTCTCCATCCCGCCATCTTCAGCCTCACGCTCTCTGGCATGGCAGGCTGCAGGCTGTTGTCCATGCATGGTAAGGCGGAACCGGGCTGTAGTGGAGAGACGGGACGCGGCATTTGGAATTCAGATGCCGTTGAGTCAGCAGCCGTAGTTTATCGCAAAACCATACGCCGGCGCAAGCTCGAGATCCCCGGCACGCCAATTTGGATTTGGATTTTGTCTTGATGAAGCCACCTACAGGTTACAGTGTTTCCCGGGCATATTCCTCCTCTCCGAAACCACGCTGCTGTCTCCAGTCGATGCAACGGATGCCGATCTGTTCGGCGGAGAGGTAGTAATCGCTCGCTTTGCGGAGAGCCCGGACTTGCATCACGTAAGGACCGATGCGCTGCCAGACCTTTGCGATCGGCGGACTGATCCAGTCCAGCGAGTCGGCATCGATACCCCAGTAGTGGCTGGCGATAAAGCCGATATAGTCGAGACAATTGAGGGTCAGCTTGACTGATCGTTGTCCCTCGGGCAGCTCAGTGTCGGAGCCAGGCTGTCGTTCCATGATCCTGGCATGCGTCTTCTGGTACCAGGCGGAGATATCTTCCTCCGCCGTCTTGACAGTCAGGTTCGTGAGGATCCAGCGCCGGGCGGCCTCCTGTTCGGGGTCGGTCAATTTCTCGAAGATCGCCTGGTAGATCTCATAGGATAGCTTGGATTTTTCGTGCTCTTCCATCAGTTTCTCATGCTGCCTGGCATTTTCTTTGTCGCTATATTCTGCAATAGCAAAAGCAATGCTCCCGAACAGGAGCGCCAACGAGACGATACTTGCATATCCCTCGAGCAGGTTCCAGTTCACTTCCCCTGTGAAGGCGCGCGAGAACGCAGGGAACGCCAGGACGAGCGCAAAGTAGCCCACAGTCCCGAAAGCGAGCGCTGCGACGACGAAGCCTGCCAGCCGGCGAGCGATATGCCAGGAATCATTCTGCGGTGTATTCGGTGCCATGCATCTTCTCCTTGGTTCTGTTGTGTAAGGATCTCTATCTATCGCGTTTCCGTTGGTTTCGTCCTTTTCAGATCGCCGCCATCGTAGACTGCGAAGCAAATATCGTTCTTGGTGCTGTTTTTGACCCGGTACATGAGTTGGTCGGCTGCCATAATGATCTCTCGGGCAGACTCAGGCATGCCGCGGCAGGAGACCGCGCCGATGCTGAACGTGACGGGCCATCTTCGCAAGCTCATTTGCTGCATCAGGTGGGCATGCAGCCGGGGCATGACGATCCGAGCTGTCATTTCGTCGGTTCCCGGGAGGAGTAGGCCGAATTCATCTCCTCCGAGCCGCGCGACAACATCGACGCGCCTCAGCCGGCTCTTTAGTTCATGCACAATCAGGCGGATGACCTCGTCCCCGGTATCATGCCCCGACAGATCATTGATCCCCTTGAAATTGTCCAGGTCCATGTACGCAAGCGTGAAGGGAGCGCGGTAGCGGCGCGACCGGGCAATTTCCATCTCCACCTGCTCCGTGAAGTAGCGGGCGTTGATGGCCCCCGAAACGGGATCCGTGCGTGCCAGCATTCGCTCTCGTCCATGGACCGAGCTTAACTCGGAAACGAGGGAGGTAACGACGACAAAAAAGCCAAAGCGGATGAGCGTATTCCAGAGAAAAATGGCTGGATGGGAATAGGTCTGCCCGGCGGCGATCTCGGCGATCAGCCAGGTCAGAGCGCTCAGGATCGAGATGCCCAGTCCCAGCTTGCGGTCCGTATACCACGAGACCAGAGCAATGGGAGCTAGGTAGAACAGGGAGAAGCTGATCTCATAGCCGGTCAAATAATCCACAATCCCTAACAGAGCCACGCTCGCAAGCCCTGCGCTGACCCAGAAAAGCTGGCTCCGATGTTGCAGGGATTCGGCTATTTTATTCTGCATGCAGGATCCTCATGAAGCCCTTGTCTGGCTCCGCCGGCAGAGATTCTACCGTCCGTCTCAGACGTGTGTCCTCGACTGGCGCTCCAGCAAGGATACAGGAAAACCCCTACCCCTGCAAGATCGAGTTTGTTTCCGGAAAGGAAATCGCCGCTTACCAATTACTCATTCTCACCTGCCCATGTAACCAATTACAATACATTTGCCTTGTTTCTTTGTTGAAAATTCAGGTCATTCGGTGTAAGATTTAGTTGCAACCCTGAAATTGTCGCCGTTTCATTGCCCGGGAGTGACACTTGGCTATTTCTGAGCGATTTTGCCCCGTTTGCAAGAACAAGAATGAGCGTGAGGCCCTGGTCTGCAAGTTTTGTGGGGCCTCACTGGACAGATACTTCTCAGATGCGGTCTCAACCACTCGCAATGGCGATGTGCAGCCGGGTGGCACGGAGAAGGTCGAAGAGCTGCTGATCGATGAAGCTCTCATCCCGGCCGGTGGGATTGCGGTGTATGTGGTGGGCACTGCAAACCCGGTGTTCTTGTCCACGGATCGGGAGTTTATCATCGGGCGAAAGATGGAGGAGACGCGCGAAGCCTTCCTGGATCTCTCCAACATGGGAGGCTATCTGCTGGGGCTATCACGGCGCCATGCCAGGGTCCGGCGCGTGGATGCCGGATACGAGATTATCGATCTCGGCAGCACCAATGGCACGTGGGTCAACGGTGAGAGATTGACTCCCAACCAGGTGTATCCCCTCGCCAGCGGATCACAGTTACGCCTCGGTCGCATGCGTTTCTTTGTCCTTTATCGTTCCACTGAAAAAGCAAAACAGAAGACCTAGGATACCCTGCCAAGATCGCGACGTCATGGATAACTACGCCACCTACACAGCTCCCAAGCGGTCCTCCTCCCGCAGGAAGCGACAGGAATCGATCCTGATCGTCTTGCTGGGCGCGTTGGTGTCCTTTGTTTGCATGAGCCTTGTGGGCTTTGCGCTTTATCTGGGCGGATACAATCCTCTCGTCTTTCCCTTCCAATTGACCGCGACCGCCCTCGCTGCCCGGAATGCCAGCTGCCAGGTCCTGATCGACCAGGCGATCCAGGCATCCGGGAATTCCTGCGGCGAGACCGACTCCAACAACGTCTGTTATGGCAATCGCACCATTCAGGCGGAGCTGGTTCCGGGCGCCACACAGCGGTTCTCACAACGCGGCGACATCGTCTCTGTGAGCGTGCTGCGCCGTCTGTCCGCGGCACCGCTCGATCTGCTCGTGATCG
>DAITPI010000511.1:0-3216 GCA_036833655.1 Anaerolineales bacterium
GCAAGCGCGCCTCCCGCCACAGGGACAGGATCATCTGGCTGCGCGAGGCGCCCAATCCATAGAGCTGCAACTGTAAGCGTGGATTGAGCTGTTGCAGAGCCGCGGCCGTCAGCCCGGTTACGACGGGAGCTGCGATGACGGTCTGCGCGATCACAATGGCGGTCGGGGTATAGATCAGCTGCAGATCGCCGAGCGGGCCCGAGCGCCAGAGAGTCATTGCCACTGCCAGGCCCACCACCACGGGCGGCAAAGCCATGCCTGTGTTGATCAGGCTGAGTAAAAAAGCTCGCCCGGGAAATTTGCCGAGGGCAAGCAGGGTGCCAAACGGCAAGCCAATCAGAAGGCTGACCGCGGTGGCAATCCCGGAGACGCGCAAGGAGAGTAAAGTAATGAAGGGGATTTCGGTATCAAATAGCATGCAAGCAGGCTGCGGTTGGTGATTTGCAGGGAGGGTAGACAGGCACCTGGCTACCCTCTTCATAATTAAGGGTAGCTATAGACCAAGGTCGGCATCGGACTTATCTGCATCGGGATAGAAGAGCGGTTGACCGTACTTATCCACGCCGAACTCGCCGATCACTTTTTGGGTAGGGGGGGTGGTCAGGAACCTGGAGAAGGCGAGCGCGCCTTCGTAATTCACTTTGGGCCATTTGTCAGGATTCACGGTGATGACGTGATAGACGTTAAGCAGAGCTTTGTTGCCCTCGAGCAGAATGTCCAGTTTCAGATTAGCCTTATTGGCAAGATAGGTGGCGCGGTCTGTCAGGATGTAGGCTCCTTTTTCAGATGCCACGGTGAGCGAGGCGCCCATACCCTGGCCGGTCTCGATATACCAGCCCTTGCCAGCCGGATCGAGCTCAGCTTTCTTCCAGAAATCCAGCTCCTTCTTGTGTGTGCCCGAGTCATCTCCGCGGGAGACAAACGGCGCTTCGGCATTATAAATGGCCGCAAATGCTTCCTTGGGGCCCAGTTCTTTGATCCTGGCGGGGTCACTGGCAGGTCCCACGATGATGAAGTCATTGTGCATAACGAGGAAACGATCCTTGCCGTTGCCACCCTCCATGTAGGTGACTTCCGAGGATGGCGCATGGACGAGCAGTACATCTGCATTGCCTTCTTCACCCATCTTCAGCGCTTCCCCGGTGCCCACCGCAACCGTCTTGACTTTGTATCCGGTCTGCTTTTCGAACATAGGAACAAGCACATCGAGCAGACCAGAATCCTGCGTGGAGGTGGTAGTAGCCAGGATCAGGCTGGGGTTGGCAGGAGCAGCAGGGGCCTGGGTAGCCGGCGCAGCGGAACCGCAAGCCGCCAGCACCACGGAGAAAACGAGCAGTAGCGAGAAAAGAGTGTGACGTAAGGTGAGTTTCATGAGGCTTTCCTTTCTATGTCTATGATGATTTTTGTGAATAACGGCGGAGCCCCAGCACGATCAGTGCGCCAAGCAGACCACCGATCATTCCGAAGAGCAGATGACTGATAAAGGGATACACGACTCCATAACGGAAGGAGCCGAAGGGCCAGCCGGTGATCAGATTCATCGTCAACTGACCGATGGGCTTGGTCGCGTGCGCAAGCCCCCCAAGCAGGATCAGGAACCAGAGCCGGTCTGCGTAGCGGGGCAGATACCGGAACGCGATATCCATCACAGGTCCGGGAAGGAGATAAAAGAGCCACGTAAACGGATTCTCGCCCTGCAGAAATGGAAGCGTGGAGGCAAAGGAAGCGCCGAGGCTTGTCAATGTGCCAGCCCGCGGAAGCGCGATGAAAGACGGCCCATGATCAGCAGCGCTATCCATTCGATTCCATGATGCCCGGGCAGTCCAAGGGAAAGATCCAACGCTCGATGCAGAATGACAGCGGTCACGCCATCGCCCGGCAGCAGCAGCGCCTCCCACCATCGCAACGTCCAATCAGTTGGAGAGGCTTTTGATGCGGTCTTTGGAAAGGATAGTCCATCTATGATTTTGCTCCTCTACAAATAACGTTGATTTTCCATTCCGCAAAACGGGACGCACCCACTCACCCAGGTCCACCAGAGTTTCCGGGGAGAGATCGATCCCGTCCAATGTACAGACCCGATCAACATGTGTGGTCGCACAGATTTGTTCGACCGGATACGCGCCCTTGAGCTCGCGCAGGCCGGGCAGCCAGAGGAAGCGACCGTCTTCGCCCGCGCGCCGTAAGCCCACGCCTGCCAGTGCCCCGATGATGCCCCCGCCTGTCCCTGTCAAACCTGCCAGCCATATCCCGGCCTCAGCAGCTGTCCGCTCTGCCTCGTCCTTGGTCAGGACTTCGAGCTTGGCGCGCCGGGCAAATGCCATCCCCTGCTCGGTGATGGACTCCCACGGAGCAAGGCATAACCCGACATCCGAGCCAATCGCGCTCTCCCGCAGGAGATAGACACTGCAGGCTTCCCAGACGTCTTCCATGTTCTCCGTCTCCACGGACAGGCAGGCTGAGCTATTGTGGGATGTGTAGAGAATGCGCGGGTCAACGAGCAGTTGATGCCGGGTGATCCCCTTAGGAATGACCAGCTGATTCTCGTCCAGCCACTTCATCAGCTGCCGGGCGAGATAGCCGGTGCCGCGACTTTCCAGATTATCGGTGTCGTCAATGCCAAGGAGCAAGTTCATTCTTTCACCTCGATTTTCGAAACATCCTTCGTCCAGCCCGGTTTCGAGATGTAAGTGGTCGCCAGCTTGATCGTGCCGTGGTTGGTGAAGTCAAGGATGGTGTTATCGTCGACCTGATCGCGTCTCAATGTTGCCGGGTTCGAGCTGCCCGTGAGCGAGACTTCCCTGAACTCGGCAATGCCCGCCAGCGCCAGCACGTCGAGCAACCCCGGCCCCTCTTCCGTTTTGCCATCCACCGTCAACTGCTTCAGAGGAAGCGTTTTCAGATCAGCAATCATGATTCCGATGCTGGTGCCGTCAGAGCGAAGGATCTCGAATAGCGCCGCAGCCACGGCAGTCCGTTGGAGCGCTTGAGGCGCTTTCGGCGTGGAAGCACTCGTAGACGGTGAACACGCGGAAACCAATATACAAAGCAGGCTGGTTATTATTAACAAGCGCATATTTCTTATGGTTATCCCGGTGACAAAGGAATTTGTTCCCCACTGTGCTCGGGGTTATAGCCCGCAAGGGAGGTTAGCCGGGTACGAAAGGCGGAGGTCTGTAAATAGTCCAGCAAGGGGGTCAATGTTTTCTGCTGTTC
>DAITPI010000512.1:0-3210 GCA_036833655.1 Anaerolineales bacterium
ACGAAGGATACTACTATGTTGTTGATCGAAAAAAAGATATGTTCATCAGCGGCGGGGAAAACGTCTATCCCGCCGAGATTGAAAAAGTGTTGTACCAGCACCCGGCGGTCCACATGTGCGCGGTGATCGGCCTGCCCGACCCCAAATGGGGGGAGGTCGGCAAAGCCTGCGTGGTGCTCAAGCCGGGACAAACCGCTTCGGAGGACGAGCTACTGCAATTCATGGCAGACCGCCTGGCAAAATACAAAGTCCCCGGGTCGGTCAGCCTGATGGAAGCCCTGCCCATTTCGGCGGCGGGAAAAATTCTAAAGCGCGAACTGCGCGACGCCTGGAGTGGACATCTCCAGACGTCCGAGACGGAAAAGTAAACGACAAAGGTCTCCCGACTTTTGAATCTAAAGCAAACAAAGGAGAGTCAGATGCCATCTATTCCTACCATGCAAGGTATCACATCCAAAATGGTGGATACCCCACGTATTCGAACGCACGTGCTCTTCAGCGGACCCGAGGCAGGCACACCGGTCCTGCTCGTCCATGGCAATGCCGCCTCCAGCACCTGCTGGGAGGAGCTCATGCTCAAGCTGCCCGCGGGGTTCCGCGGCATCGCCCCCGACCTGCGGGGCTACGGGGATACGGAAGACAAGCTCATCGATGCGACTCGCGGCATCCGCGAATGGGTCGACGATTTGCTTGCCTTGATGGATACGCTCAGCATCGAGAAGGCGCATCTCATCGGGCACTCGATGGGCGGAACGATCGCATTCGGGCTCATCGCCGATGCAAGCGATCGGTTCCTGAGCGTCACGCTCGTGGATGCGAGCTCACCCTATGGCTTCGGCGGCACGAAGGACGTGCAGGGGACTCCCTGTTACGACGACTTCGCCGGCTCCGGCGGAGGGACCGTCAATCCGGACTTCCCGAAGCTAATGGCAGCGGGCGATCGCTCGACAGACAATCCGCAGGCTTCCCCGCGCGTGGTCATGAACGGCTTCTACTGGAAGCCACCCTTCCGACCGGCGCGTGAGGAGGAACTGCTCTCGTCCCTGCTGCTGGAGAAGGTCGGCGAGCAGAAATACCCGGGCGATTTTGTGCCGTCGAACAACTGGCCCAACGTGGCGCCGGGCAAGTTCGGTCCCATCAACGCGATCTCGCCCAAGTATGCCGGTGACGTGGTCGAAAAGTTCATTGCTGCGACGCCCAAGCCGCCGGTTCTCTGGATCCGCGGCGATTCGGACTTGATCGTCTCCGACGCCTCGTTCTTCGACATGGGCAACCTCGGCAAGCTGGGATACGTCCCCGGCTGGCCCGGCGAAGAGGTCTATCCACCGCAGCCGATGGTGGGACAGGTGCGCCACGTTCTGGAACAGTACAAAGCGAATGGCGGATCGTACGAGGAAGTGGTGATCGCAGACAGCGCCCACTTCCCCTACATCGAAAAGCCGGAAGAATTCATGGCGCACTTCACGAAGATCCTGAAATAAAAGGTGCAGGGCGGGTGCTCCGCGCGACCCGCCCTGCAGTACTACTTCTCAAAAGGAGTGACGACCTCAATCGTCACGATCGAAAGGAATATTTCTCATGCGCATGAAAGACAAGGTTGTGCTTGTGACCGGCGGGGCAGCGGGAATTGGCAAGGCAACTGCATTGCGTTTTGCCGAAGAAGGCGCCAGGGTGGTCATTTGTGACCTCAACGAGGCGGCCGGGCAGGAGTCGGTCAAAGAACTTGGTGATGACGCTGCGTTCTATCCGGTGAATGTCGCCGACCGCCAGGATGTGCAGAAATGGATCGAAGATGTCGTCGCCCGGTACGGCCGGGTGGATGTGCTGGTCAACAACGCGGGCGTGCTGCGCGACGGCCAGCTGATCAAATTCAAAGAGGGTCAGCTGCTGGGGCAGATGCCAGAAGCCGACTTCGATCTGGTGATCTCGGTCAACTTGAAGGGTGTCTTCAACTGTACACAGGCGGTCGCGCCGGTGATGGCAGGACGGGGCGGCGGCGTGATCCTGAATGCCTCGTCGGTGGTGGGGCTGGATGGCAACTTCGGGCAGACGAATTATGTCGCCACAAAATCGGGCGTGGTCGGCATGACCAAGGTCTGGGCGCGGGAGCTGGGCAGGTTTAAGATCCGGGTCAACGCGGTAGCGCCCGGCTTTATCAGCACCGATATGATCAACCGCATGCCCGAGAAGATCCTGGAAGGGATGAAGTCCCGCACGCCGCTGGGACGCCTCGGCGACCCGCGCGATATTGCCAATGCCTACCTCTTCCTCGCCTCGGATGAAGCTTCCTTCATCACCGGCGAGACCCTGCGCGTGGACGGCGGGATCGTCATCGGCACCTGAACTCTGAGACCTCTCATGTCGGAACGCCCCTGACCTGCTACCCGCACGATCCGCTCCGGATTTGAAGTGCACCTATGCCGAGAGTAAGAGCCAACGACATCGAGCTCTATTACGAGAGCCAGGGCGCGGGCAAGCCGCTCGTATTGATCTCCGGTACTGGCTATACGCTATGGGAGTGGCACCGGATGGCGCCGATCCTTGCCGTGCATTTCCGGGTGATCGCCTTCGATAACCGGGGCATGGGACAGAGCGATAAACCCGCGGGTCCCTACAGCGCCGACATGCTGGCAGCGGACACGGCGGGTCTGCTCGACGCCCTGGGGCTGGAAAAGGCGGTCATTTGTGGTCACTCGATGGGCGGATTCATCGCCCAGGCGATGGCGCTGCAGTACCCGGAGAGAGTGGAAAAACTGATCCTGGGCGCCACCAACTTCGGAGGTCCGCACCATATCCCGCCTACGCCTGAAGCCGTGCAGGTCCTCACCGACGTCAGCAGCGATCCCCTGACCCGCTTCAAGAACGGACTGGCAGTCAGCACGGCGCCGGGCTGGGCGGAGCGAAATCCTGCCATGGTCCAGAGGTGGGTGGAGTGGCGCCTGGCGAACCCGATCGAGCCGGTCCCCTACCGGGCACAGCTGGCGGTCGGCTCGAGCCTGCTCCCCGAAGCGGCCTCTTTTGAACAGCGGCTGCCACGCCTCCGCGTGGCTACCCTCATCCTGTCCGGCGCGCAGGACCAGGTCGTCCCGCCCGAAAACGCGGCGCTGCTCGCCCGGCAGATCCCGGATAGCAAGGTCGTTATCTTCCCCGATGCCGGGCACTTCTTCCCGATCGAGATCCCGGAAGCCGCCTCAAGTGCCATCGTTGAGT
>DAITPI010000513.1:0-3174 GCA_036833655.1 Anaerolineales bacterium
GAGGATCCAACCCATGCTCCAGGCAAATGCCCACCCGGGCACTTTGCTGAAGACAGTGTTCAGGCTGGGTTTTGCCGGCTGTCGGAGGAACGGCCGGTCCGCGCTTGTTTTCACGGCGCCGGCTTCGATCAGGCCATCGACCAGTTTTTGGAAGTTGTCAGTATAGCTGCCCGAACGGAGATCCAGAGTCTGGATGTCACGGACCAGCGAAGCAAACTCCCCGGTCCATTCGGCGGGCCGGTAGATCACGGGGAAGATTGTCTTGCGCAGCTCCAGCGCCTTGTTGACCTCCTCGCGTACATAGCGGGACTCCATGGCATCGGGGGAGAGGACCAGGATAAAGGCTTTGCAGTCGCGGATGCCTTCCAGGATCTCGTCGTGCCATTTCTGTCCGGGCTGGATGGTGGATTGGTCGAACCATACACCCGCGACCTGAGCATCGAGACCGCTGGCGAGGCGGGTGACAAATTCCTGATCGCGGCGGGAGTACGAGATGAAAATATCCTTTGCCATGGCTTTCGCCTTTCCTTCCCAAGAGAGGGATATATTCATTATACTTTTCTGTGCGAGTAGTGACGATGGGCGGGAAGTTTTATAGTTTATTGTGCAAAACCTTGACAAAATATGGACAAAGCTATATACTGGGAAGCGTTAGGAGAACAGCATAGATGCCGAACATTGCTCATCTTAGGTTTAACGACCCTGCCCCCGACCTTGAAATCCAGGATGTCAACGGCAGGCCTGTAAAGATCTCCTCCCTTTGGGAGGAGCAGGTATTGATCCTGGCATTCACACGCCACTTTGGCTGTCCGCAGTGCAAGGAGATGGTTGACGAGCTGGTCCTCGCCACGCCACAGATCCGCCGCAAGAATCTGGGCCTGGCGATTGTTACCCAGGGCACGCCGGAGGAAGCAAAAGGTTTTTGCGAGCAGCGCGCGCCCGGCGTCTTGTGCCTGGCCGACCCCGACCGCCGGGCATATGCCGCCTACGGTTTGGAGCGCGCCTCCCTGTGGCAAACCTTCCTTTCCCTGAACGTCTGGCGCTCGAACCGGCGCCTGAAGCGGGAGCGTGGCTGGAACACCGAACTGCCGCCGCGCGGGCAGGATGCCATGCAGATGGGCGGCGTATTCGTGATTTCCACCGATGGCAGCATTCGCCTGCCGTACTATTACGATGATATTGCCGATCATCCTTCCGTGGATTTGTTGTTGCACGGTGTGATGGGCATCGACTGGACTCAAACGTTCAACGGACCTGTGGCGCCAAAATGAAAAACATATTTCTCGCTTTCTACCTTGCCCTCAAAGAAGTGATCCGCAACCGCGGGCGGTTCTTCCTCGTGAGTCTCGTGATCGCGCTGATCACGCTGCTGGTTCTGTTCATCGCGGCTCTGGGGGAGGGACTTGCCAACGGCAATCGCCAGTACATTGCCAACCTGGACGCGCAGCTGATCGTCTTCCTGGAAAAATCGGATTTCATCATTCCCTCCAGCCGGCTCGAGACGAATACGGTGCGCCTGGTCCGCCGCGTGGATGGGGTTGCAGATGCCGGCGCGATCTATACGTCCAATACAGAAATCATCTCTCTTGCTGAGCCTCTCAAAGTATCGATGCTGGCGGCGGAAGCCGGACGCCCCGGGATGCCGGCCCTCCTGGAGGGACGCGAGTTTCGCGGCGGTCAGGCGCGTGAGACCGTCATCGACCGGAATGTTGCCCTGCGCTCCGGCATCAAGATTGGCGATGAGATCGTGATCCGCTCGACGCAGGGAGTCCAGGACGAGTTTTACACACTGGAGGTGGTTGGCCTGGTGGCCGGCCAGTCGTATAGCTTCCAGCCGACCATCTTTGTCCCGCCCGCGACCTGGGAGCAGATTCGCCCGCAGTCAGAAGCCGATCTCAACAGCGATACGCCCTTTCCCAATATTATTGCTGTCAGGCTGGAAAACCCGTCGCAGCTGGCAGTAGTGAAGGCGCGCTTGCGGGCGAATGTGCCGAACATCGAAGTGACCGATATTGCCACCACAATCAACAACGTGCCCGGATATTCCGCCCAGCAGGGCACCGTCCAGACGCAGGGCTTCTTCACGTTGCTGATCGGTGTGCTGGTGATCGGCGGCTTCTTCCAGATCCAGATCCTCCAAAAGGTCCCGCAGATCGGCGTCTTGAAAGCGATCGGCTCCTCGAACGGCGTTGTCGGCTGGGCGGCGGTCATTCAGATCATCGTCGTGACCGCCATCGGCGTCGCGATCGGCGGCGGGTTGACCTACCTCTTCTCGTTGGGGTTTCCGCCGACCATCCCGCTGGTGTTCAACGGATCACGCTCTCTAATTGCCATTGCCCTGCTGCTTTTCATCGGTCCATTGGGAGGCATGGTATCTATTATTTACGCGGTTCGGATCGAGCCACTGAAAGCATTGAGATTAGGCTAAACACCGCTGGTTGCGTAGTGACGCTGAAAGCGTCACGTATCGAAACCACCGATTGGAAAGAAATACCACATGAATTCTATCGCTCTTGAAGTCAAGGATCTCGTCAAAACTTTCGCCCTGGACGGTACGACGATCAACGCCGTAGATCACGTCTCCTTCCAGGTCAAATCCGGTGAATTCGTCGCCCTGGTCGGTCCGAGCGGATCGGGAAAGACGACCATGCTCTCCATCCTGGCCGCCTTGCTTTCCCCCACGAACGGACAGGTTCTGATCGACGGCCAGGATATGGCCCAGATGAACGATAAGCACCGCGTCAAGCTGCGCCGCGAGAAGATCGGCTTCACCTTCCAGGCGAACAACCTGATTCCATTTCTCACTGCCAGAGAAAACGTGGAGTACATGCTGCGCCTCAACGGCAAAGCCAACAAAGAAGGCCGCGTCCGTTCCGAGGAGATCCTCGCCCGCCTGGGTCTCAGCGACCGACTGCACAGCTTGCCTGCCCAGCTCTCTGGCGGCCAGCAGCAGCGCGTTGCCATCGCGCGTGCCCTGATCCACAACCCGGCTGTCGTGCTGGCAGACGAGCCCACCGCCTCACTCGACACCGAACGCGCTCGCCAGGTTGTCGAAACCTTCGCCAATCTCATCCATGAGAACAATCGCGCTGGCATCATCGTGACCCACGACCTGCGCATGTGCCAGTACGTGGACCGTGTGCTCCAGATGCAGGATGGCAAGCTGGTCCGGAT
>DAITPI010000514.1:0-3165 GCA_036833655.1 Anaerolineales bacterium
GTGAACTCAGCCGGAGTCGCCAGCGGTTGTGTATGATGCTCGAACACGTGTTGCCTCCTAGCCTTTGTACTTCCAGTCCCAGAACCAGAATGCGAGTCCTTTGAACTCGCCCCAGCCCTCAAAATGCTTTTCCACATCTTTCGGCGTGACCGGCTCCCCGTCATACCATTCGTGGGAGACCAGCTTCAACGCCCACGAGTCGATCGGGATGAAATCCGTGCGGCCCAGGATCAAGAGCAGATTTGCTGCGGCATACGGTCCCACGCCATTGATCGTTAGCAGTTGTTTGCGCAATTCCAGGGTGGGCAGGTCACTCGTCTTGAGCGCCTCCAGGTCGAGCTCACCCGCTGCGACCCGGACCGCCAGTTGATGGATGGCAGCGGCGCGATAGCCGACGCGTATTTTCTCGCGCAGATATCCCGGGCTGGAGGCGGCAATCGGCTCCGGGGCGGGAAAGGCTCTGGCATTTTCTGCATTCGCATCCGTGGACTGCAGCGAGGCGCCAAACTCCTCGACCAACCTGCGGGTCATGTTCTTCGTGGCGCCCCACAGGGTGTTGGTGGTCAGGATGGTCTTGATCACATCCTCGAACACGGTAGCAGAGCGCAGGACCCGTCCATGGGCGAATTTCTTCGCTTGCGCCAGTTTCGGTTCCCCTCGCGCCGCCCTGTAGAACCGGGCAAAGTCCATATCCAGTCCGAACATCCACGTGACCACGTCCACGACTTCCCTGCGCTCCGTCCGGTCGAGCTTCTCCGTTTCGACGGTCACGCCATCGCCTGCATCCCACAGGCGGAGCTCGATCACACGCCCGTTGGAGAGGCGCAGGATGTAGAAAAGGGTGTTGGTCTCTTCGTCATAGGAAAACGGCGCAAGCTGCCGCCAGCCGTGGGAATTGATCACCGACAGAAAGTTGAAAGGCGGATTGGCAGAGAGGGAGAATTTCATTCCCCGATTTTACATAGAAACTGCCTAGCCGCGCAAAGCAATCGCGGCGATTTGTGGCTTCGCGATGCGGATGTAATCGGCCAGCTTCATCAGGATGGACCGGTCCAGCCGCCCGGCGTTGAACACCACCTCTTCGTTCTGCTGGATGAGTGGGTCCGCCAGCACCGGCAGCTGGTCGTTGAACGAAAAAGGAGGGATCGCCCCGATCACACAGCCCGTCAGTGCCTGAGCTTTCTCACGCGAGGCGAACGCGACGCTATCCGCCTCGAAGTGACGCCGGATGCCCTCGAAGTCGATGCGGCAGTCGCCCGGCACGTTGGCAAGGCAATAGACGTTCTCTTTGCGGCTGAGTCGTACCTGCACCACGATGGACTTGATGGATTGCTCGATGCGGTTGCCGCGGATCCTGGCAATGGTCTGTGTGCGTCCCTCGGGCTCATGCTCGATGAGGCGATAGATTGCCCCCTCGCCATCGAGCAGATCCCGGAGCTGCTGGTGGATGTCGCTCATAGCGAGTGATCAGGGGCAGGGACCCTGTCGATCTCCATGGGCAAGGTGGGCAGGCAGAGCCGCAGCTGCAATGCTGATGGTGTGACCGCCTTTTTTGTCGGGCTTGTGGCAGACCAGTACTTTGCCGCCACCTGCCTGTGTGTCCTCATCGTCCGTCTGCTGCAGCAGAATGATCTTGGTGATGGTGAACTGCGCGTCTTCTGTAGCACACACAACGACCAGGACCTTCTGGTCCGCCGCGAGTGTTCCCGGTGTACCGTCCTCGTTCTCGATCGTAACCTTGTCTCCGAGCGTGACGGGTGGCCAGTCTGTGAATCGGACTTCGTTCCCGTTCACGCTTTCCACCGTCGCTGTCACGGTAGCGCAGCCGGGGATCTCGGTGAAATGGCTCAGGGGTGAGATGCTCAGCACTTCCCAGGTGCCGTCCTCGTGCAGCAGGATTTCCACGGCAACGATCATGTCGGGTGTGATCTCGCCGTTGATCACAGTGTCGGCTGTCACGTTGAGCGTGATACCGTGCACCACCCACGGGTCGGTGGAGGTCACCTTGCCGACGAGGACTATGGTCGGACCGGTCTGCTCCCCCGCGAGCTTGATCGAGTTTGCCAGCCAGGTGTTGTCTGCCAGGATGAGGCCCTTCACCCGCACCAGGTCGCCGACCTCCAGCCCCTCGGCGATCCGCGTGGTGTCACGGGTCGCGAACGTATTGCCTGTCACCATCCATGGATCGGTGCTCTCCAATTCGCCGACCAGCTCGAACGTGGATTCGCCTGCCACAGGCATCCAATCCGTATCTTGCCCGCGCACTTTGACGGCGCCATCCTCCAGGCGCAGCACAGGCATCTCTGTGGCGATCGGTGTTGGCGTTTCTGCTTCCGTGGAAGGTGTAACGCCGGTTGTCGTGCAAGCCAGTAAAAGCAACACAGCCCCCAGGCTCGCTGCCGGCAGCGGCCAGCGAACGACCGCTCTCCAGTTGTTATTCATATCTCTCTCCAAAAGAGACTTTGCCGAGACGATCTGCTCTTTCGCCTCATCATAGCACAGCTAAATTAAGTGACAAGGATGAGATGGGGGAGCGGCTCTCATCTGGGGCTGGTGCCGCGATCGAGAACCTCGAAAAATGACCGTAAATCCTGCATGGAATGGGCTGTAACATGCAAAGTATCCGTGTGAGTCTCCCCGGTCCTCGGGTTGAACCAGATGGCAAAGATCCCGACCGCGTTGGCAGCCTGGACATCCTTCGCAAAGCTGTCGCCGACCATCAAGGCTTCCGGTGCAGGAATTCCCAGGTCGTTCAGGATATGTTTGTAAAATGCTTCTCCTTTTGGTAAGCCTGTGTTCGTAAAGGCGTAAATGCGTGAGAAGTAGTCAGCCAGGTCGACGCGCCGCAGAGCGCCGCGGATCTGCTCCTCGTCGGAGATGTCGGCGCTGGTCGCCAGGATGACCTGCCGCCCACTGGAGCGCAGATAGGCAAGCGCCTCGGCGATGCCCTCGATTGCTTCCACTGTTTTCCACTCGACCATGGGGACCATCAGGGCGGGGTTGTCGCGCATGACGGTGTCGCCCCAATCGAAGAGGACGGTGGGGTATCGGATGTGCTGGTCTGTCACCGGTCCTGCTCCTGCCGTGAGGGATCAAGGCTTGCCAGCCCCAGCGGATCATCCGGCAAATGGTCTATCCCGCCAAACTCCTTCACCACGATCGAGG
>DAITPI010000515.1:0-3164 GCA_036833655.1 Anaerolineales bacterium
TAACAGATAACAAGCCTACCTGCCGCTGAGAGTCACGCCATCCGTGCCGACTCGCTGTCGACCAAGAAAGGAAAGCCTCGTGGAGATCTGCTCCGCGAGGCTTTTTGGTTTTTCGTCAGCCATAGCTATCTTCCAGCATGGATCAGGCTCCGGTGATCACGCTCACAAGCCACGCCAGTGCCAGAAGGAAACCCACCGGGATCAACCGTTTGAGTTTCAACCGCCGCACGGAAACCCTTCTTCGGGTGGCAGCTCATAGACGTGCCGGTTTGGCAGCTCGCGCAGGATTTCTTCCTGCCGGGTGTATGCGAGCTTTTCTAGTTGGATGGGGTTATTTGGGTACATGTAAACTCTCCTTTTTGCTCGAGCATCCTCTGTTTGGAACTCTGTTCCTATTCTTGCAAAGCGGCGTCTTTTTCTCGTATTTCGCAGATGAGAAAATCAGGAGGCGCAAAAAAGACGTAAGCGGACCGTGTTCCAGGAGACTTAACTACGGCAGACGAATTGCCGACCTACGTATCCAGATGGGGAGTTGTAACGCAACATGTGACCCGAAAAGTTATATACTATAGATACCGCGTCCAATCTGTCGTTGCTGGGAGAACAAGAACATGGAAGCAAAGAAGAGAAGTTATGCATCGTTAGAGCTGGTCCTGGCTGCAATATTGATCCTCTCCACCCGCGTATTGGCGGCGACGGGACCGCTTGACCCGACCTTCGGTACAGGGGGACTCGTGGTCACAGACCTGGGCAGCCCTTCTGACGTCACGGCTAACGTAGTCCTGCAACCGGACGGAAAGATCATCCTGGCCGGGTCTGCAGCGCTGGACAGCAACTTCCCAGGCTTCAGAACACCTGTCATCGTACGCTATGACCCCAATGGGATGGTGGACAATACTTTTGGTACAAGTGGGAAAGTAATTACTGTCATTCGTGGAGTTGCCAGGATCGCCCTCCAGACGGACGGGAAGCTGGTTGTGGGCGGATCCATGAACGGCGGCTTTGCACTTGCCCGGTATACCGGCACGGGAAAGCTGGATAACACCTTTGGCGTAAACGGAGTGGTGATTGCAGGTCAGGATGGCAACTTCACGCTCGTGTTCGGCGATCTTGCCATTCAACAGGATGGCAAGATCGTGGTGGTCGGCACCCTGGAAACAGGGGGGCACAACTACCCCGCGGCGATTGCGCGGTTCAATGAAAATGGCACGCTGGACGAAGATTTCCACATAAAATTCTTCGACGATACCAATTTCCCGCAGAGCCTGCAGCACTACCCCAGGGCGGTGGCGCTCCAGCCGGATGGCAGAATCATAATGACAGGCGATATGATAGGAAAAGAAGGAGAGAATTACATCACTCTTGGCCGTATCACGACCGGGCCTGACCCCTGGCTCGATCCCACGTTTGGCTCGAATGGGAAGGGAACGGTTGTCACTCCGCTCCCCAATTTTACGCAGGGCCGGGGCGCACTCGCCATCCAGCGTGACGGCAAAATTGTGATCGCCGGGACCACGACAGACAGCTACAATCCCCTTAATGAAAACCTGGTTCTAGCACGCTACAACAATAATGGCGAGCTGGATACCACGCTGGGCGGGAACGGCATCGTCATCACCGACCTGGGTCAAAACGAAACAGGGAACGCCGTTGCGATCCAGACGGATGGCAAAATCATCCTGGCCGGAAAGAGGGACAGCGGAACTGCTTCAGATTTCCTGCTCGTCCGCTACAACAGTAATGGATCGCTCGATACCAGTTTCGGCGATGGCGGCAAAATAATCAGCGATCTGGAGGGCAATTCCGATGCCGCCGTCGATGTCACTCTGCAGGGCGACGGCAAAATTCTCGCGGTGGGCTCAAAAGATGGGGATGCCGTCCTTGCACGCTACGCTGTAGACACCGTCCCTGCTTCTCGGAAAACGGCAATCTTCAAGTCCAGGGGAACGCAGGATGGATGGATTCTGGAGTCGACGGAATTCAGCAACGCGGGCGGAACACTCAATAGAGCGAGCACCACATTGAACGTTGGAGACGATCAAAAAGACCGGCAATATCGTTCGATCCTCTCGTTCAACACAGCCTCGCTGCCTGATAATGCGATCATCACTGCGGCACAAGTAAATGTAAAAAGACAGGGACTGGTAGGAACCGATCCCTTCACCACGCATGGCAGGCTGCTGCTGGAAATCCGAAATGGGCTCTACGGCAACGATTTTGACCTGAAGCTGGGCGATTTTGCAGCCGACCCATCCAGCATCCTCCCGGATTCCTTCGTGGGGCTCAGTTACACCTGGTACACAGCCAGGCTTGGCTATTCGAACCTGGCATTTGTCAACAAGTATGGCGTGACTCAAGTTCGCTTGCGCTTCAACCTGGATGACAATGATGATCTTGGCGCAGATTACGTGAAGTTCTTCGCGGGCGATGCACAGGATTCATTTCAACCGCAATTGATCGTTACGTATACACTGCCACAGTAAGGGACCATACAGAAAAAGAAAGAGGAAACAGAGCCTGTAAAATCCCCTAGAAAAAGAGACCTCACGGCTTTTCGTCCGTGAGGCTCAATTACCAGTTACTGATTTACCAGTTACCGACTTACGTTCCCTCTTCCCAGGAATTCAAGTACTTCAACTGCTCGTCCGTGAGCACGTCGATATTGATGCCCATCGCCTGGAGCTTGAGGCGGGCGATCTCCGCATCGATCTCCGCGGGGACGGAGTAGACGCGCTTCTCGAGCGTGCTGGCGTTCTTGACCATGTATTCAGCCGCCAGCGCCTGGTTGGCGAAGGACATGTCCATCACGGAGGCGGGATGCCCCTCGGCGGAAGCCAGGTTGATCAAACGGCCCTCGGCCAGGATGTTGATCTTGCGCCCATCGGTGGTTTCGTATTGGTCCACAAACGGGCGGACCAGTTTCGGCTCGCCCTTCGACATTTTCGCCAGGGCAGGAATGTTGATCTCGACGTTGAAGTGACCGGAGTTGGCGACGATGGCTCCGTCTTTCATGCGCTCGAAATGCTTGCCATCGATGACGTTGATATCACCCGTCACGGTGCAGAAGATATCGCCGATCTTGGCGGCTTCTGCCATCGGCATCACTTCATAGCCATCCATGACTGCTTCCAGCGCCTTGAGCGGGTCGATCTCGGTGACGACTA
>DAITPI010000516.1:0-3158 GCA_036833655.1 Anaerolineales bacterium
GCGACGTGATCGCCGCGGTCGGCTTCGAGATGCCCACCCGCAAACGGATGAATTCCTACACTGCCGTCACCACACACTTCAACAGCCTGTACATGAATAACATCCTGAAGTCCACGTTCGCGTTCTACAATGCGGTGCACCACGCCGAGATCATCCCCATCCTGCCCGATTTCGAGAAGCCGGTGGGCACGTTCGATACCGGGCAGATTCCCTACATTATCGAGCGCGGCGAGCGGGCCGCCGAGCAGCATATTCCCTATCTCAAACAGCTCTTATTGGAAATTCATTGATCGATGAAACCTCTATTTACTTCTACCGATCTGCTCGACTCGCTGGGGTATGCCTATTTCGAAGTGGACCTCGCCGGGCGCCTGACCTATGGTAATCACACATTCTTTAGCACGCTTGGCTTTACACAGGATGAATTATTGGGCAGGCATTTCCGGCGCTATGTGGACCGTAGCCAGGTCTCGCTGATGTTCAACATCTTTTCGATGATCCACAGGACGGGCCGCGTCGAGAAGAAGCTGCCGATCGGCTTTGTGCACAAGGATGGCGCACAGCATACTGCCGAAGGCTCCATCGCCCTGATCCATGATGAGAATGGCACGCCGGTCGGTTACCGCAGTATCCTGCTGGATATTACCGAGAGAAAACAGAAAGAGACCACCATCATCCGGGCGAAGAAGCAAGCCGAGCGTGAGCTGGAGATTGCCCGCGAGATCCAGTCCAGCTTCCTCGTCAAGGATTATCCCCAGCCGGAAGGCTGGGAGATCGCGACCCACATCCGCCCGGCGCGACAGGTCAGCGGCGATTTCTACGATGTCTTCCCGATCACCACCAGCAACCAGATTGCCCTGATCATGGCGGATGTCTGCGACAAGGGCGTGGGCGCTGCCATGTACATGGCGATCTTCCGCAGCCTGTTCCGGGCCTACTCCGACCAGCAATACATCATGCGCTGGGCCGGCGTGCCGGCGGCAAACCGCGAGGAGACGCCGACCGTCACCTTCCGGCGCGATGCCCTGCTCGCCTCCGGCGCCCCCTCGCTCAAGAATGCCATTGACCTCACGAACAATTACATTGCCACGCACCACGGCAATTCGAATATGTTTGCCACAGTGTTCTTTGGCTTGCTCGACCCGACCAACGGCGAGCTGCTTTACATCAACGCGGGACACGAGTCCCCGCTGTTGATCTCGGAGGGACGTCTGAAGAGTCGCCTCGAGCCCACGGGGCCGGCAGTGGGCATGCTCCCGAACATGGACTTCCGGATCGAGCAGATCCGCCTGTCTCCGGGCGATGCCCTTCTGCTCTTCACCGATGGCATTACCGACGCGCTCAACCCCGCGCAGGAACAGTTCACCGAGCCGCGGCTGATCGACACCGCGACATCCCCTGCCCCCTCCGCGTCGGCGTTGATCCGGAACATCATGGGGGCACTGGATCGCCACATTGCTCACCGTGAGCAGTACGACGATATCACCCTCCTGGCGGTGCAGCGAAAATCGGGCAATGTGTCGTGACATTTGTAAGTTGACAAATGGCTACGGAATGCGCAAAATGAATGTCGCGGTGGATCGATCTAGTCATCCTGTCCGTTTGAGCTATCTCATAAGAAACATTTCTATGTAACCTAAGCGCAGGGGGAACGTCTTGGGGATGGATTGACAATGCAACAACATCATCGCCTACACCCATCTGTACAAGTATTGTCGACCTGGCGCGGCTTACGCAGCCCGGAGAGTGGGAAATGAAGCCAGACGAACTATCTCAAATACACCGCTCGCCGGTGCGATTCCTGATGAGCACCGTCATCGCGATCTTTGCCGCGGAAGTCGTGGCAATGATCGTGGTGTATTTCCTGAAGCCGGTATCCTATCCGCTGACCACGCTCATCGATGCTGCCCTGATGACGATCCTGATTTTTCCGGTGCTTTACTATCTCTCGTTCCAGCCCCTGATTTGCCAGATGGAGAAAAGCTGGCGCGCCGAAGAATCTCTGCAGCGGTCCACGGATCTGCAAGAAAAATTCTTCAATAGCATCGATACACTCATCGCTTACATGGACCGCGACTTCAACTTCGTCCGTGTCAACAACGCTTACGCTCAGGCGGACGGGCACCAGCCTGAGTTCTTTATCGGCAGAAATCATTTCGAGCTGTATCCCGATTCGGAAAACCAGGCACTCTTCCAGCGCGTCGTGGATACCGGTGAGGCGTTCTGGACCTATGAGAGACCGTTTGAATACCCCGACCATCCCGAGCGCGGAGTGCTCTACTGGGACTGGAGGCTGCAGCCTGTGCTCGGGATAGACGGTGACGTGGAAGGATTGGTGCTTAGCCTGGTCAATGTTACGGAGCGCAGACACGCGCAGGCGCAAATTCGCCAGCTTTCACGCATTGTGGAACAAACAGAAGACACCGTCGTCGTGACCGATCGTG
Source organism: Anaerolineales bacterium (assembly GCA_036833655.1). Taxonomy (GTDB): domain Bacteria; phylum Chloroflexota; class Anaerolineae; order Anaerolineales; family Villigracilaceae; genus Defluviilinea. Next base: position 2,445 of record DAITPI010000516.1, read on the forward strand.
ATGGTGTGATCGAATATGTCAACCCGGCTTTTGAGCGTCTGACCGGCTATACACGCGAAGAGACTCGCGGCAAGAATCCGAGACTACTGAAATCAGGTGTGCACAATCTGGAGTTCTACCGCGGGCTCTGGGCAACAATCTTGCGGGGCGAGGTGTTTCAGAGCGAGGTTGCCAACCGCAAAAAGAACGGAGAGCTGTATTACGAAGTCAAGACGATCACTCCCCTGCGCGACGCCCAGGGGGATATTACCCATTTCGTGGCGACCGGCAAAGATATCACGACGCACAAACAGGACGAAGAGCGCCTGCAGAGCGCCTACGCGGAGCTGGAGCTGCGAGTAGAGGCGCGCACCGAAGAGCTGCACCTCGCTAATGGGGAACTGGCAGCCGAGGTCCAGATGCGCCGGCAGACCGAAGAAGCGTTGCGCCAGAGCGAGTCTGGACTTAAACGGGCACAGGAGATCGCTCACCTGGGAAACTGGGAGCTGGATCTGACAACGAATCGGCTTACATGGTCCGACGAGGTTTATCGGATCTTTGGTTTGCAGCCTCGGGAATTCCGCGCCAGCTATGAAGCCTTCCTGGAAATGGTACATCCGGATGACCGTACAGCAGTTGACAATGCATACTCCGGCTCCGTGCGCGATGGCAGAGATGGGTACGAGATCGAGCATCGGATTGTTCGGCCAGCGAGCGGCGAGGTGTGGTTCGCCG
>DAITPI010000517.1:0-3158 GCA_036833655.1 Anaerolineales bacterium
TCCTCGACCGCGCAAACACCACCGATTGAACATTGCTTATTAGCAAATCCTGTGCGAGACGCACAGCCTCGAGCAGGGATGATTTTCGCAAGCCGAGAGATGGATCTGTGATGGGTGGGTTATAGATGATGAAGTGACGCGGTCCACGCGCCGAGCCGTCGTTGTCGATTAAATGAACAGGCTCCTCAATAAGACGTTCCGCGAGCTCCTTTGGGTTTCCAATGGTGGCGGAGGCCAGGATAAATTGCGGGTTCGCGCCATAAAAATTCGCGACGCGTTTGAGCCTGCGGATGACGTTGGCAACATGCGAACCGAAGACGCCGCGATAGGTGTGCGTTTCATCTACGATGACGAAGCGCAGGTTCGTGAAGAAGTCGCTCCAGCTGGTGTGATGCGGAAGGACGCCTGTGTGAAGCATATCGGGATTGGACAATACAATCCGGGCGTTCCTGCGGATGGCAGAGCGGTCTTTTTGAGGGGTATCACCATCGTAAATGCCAGTGTTTAGTAACGAGTGATCAGTGATCAGTGGGCGCAAAACGGACAACAAATTACTGATGACTGACAACTGATCTTGGGCGAGGGCCTTTGTGGGAAAGAGATACAGCGCGTGGGCATCAGAGTCTGCTAATAAAGAAGTAAGGACAGGCAGGTTATAGGCAAGCGTCTTTCCGCTGGCTGTGCCTGTGGAGAGGATGATGTTCTCTCCGGCGCGGGCGTGAGTCCAGGCTTCGAATTGGTGAGAGTAGAGGCTGTGGATCCCGGAGGCGAGAAGGGTCTGTTTAACGGGAGCAGGCAGATCATCCGGGATGGGATGCGTTTGCGCCGGGCGCGGGGGAACTGTCCGCCAGGCGACAAGATTGGGAGCGGTATCGCGGTCACGTTTCCAGAAATCCAGAAGGGAGGCGAGAGACACAGGTTAATTTCCCTCCCTGCCCAGCATTCGAAACGCGACCGCCCCGATTCCGAATGGAACCCAGAAGGTGATCCCGCGATACGCAAGCGTGATGATCACGGCCTGGCTCCAGGGGACATGCAATGATGAAAGCGCGAGGGGCATTATGCCTTCGACGATGCCGATGCCGGCCGGGGTGGGAGAAATAATGAGGAATAGATAGGCAATGGCAAACCCTCCAATGACCGTCCCAGCTGAGAATGGGACCTTGAAAGCCAGGAAGATCGATAGAAGTATACTCATCAGCAGGGCTTTGTTTGCAAACGAAAACAGGACGGGAATGGCGAGACTGTGCGGTTTTTCCGGCAGGGATTTGAGTCCATCGGCCATTTCATGCGCAAACTCGTGCGCACGCGCTTCGCTAAGGTAATCACGATGAAGAAAGACGATCGCCACACGATTGACCAGCCGCGCCAGGTGTGCCAGTGTGTTCCCGAGTAAAACTGCTGAGCGCGAACCGAGATAGAGAAACAATCCCAGGACCGCCGCGACCGAAAACATCACGGCTGAGGCTGCAATCTCACCTGCATCGAGGTCATTGCGGCGGAAGAGGACGATCAAGCCTAACGCCAGCACACATAAAAAGGCAACGTAATCAAGGAATAGATATAACATGCCTGCAACCATCACCTTGCCCGGCGAGTGTCCATTGCGCCTGGCATCCGCAATAAATACTGCAATTCCGCCCATGCCGGCGCTGGGGGCAACGATGTTGACGAAATTTGCGGCAGCAGCCACCAGTGAAAGTTTACGCGCTGTCGCGTCCAGGCCAAGCAGGCGATAAAGGGAAACATACGTCAGACCGGTTACGAGGATCCATCCCAACTGAATAAGCAGCGATAGTAAAATGAACCATAGATTACCCTGTTGAAGCGTTTTTAGAACAGTTCCCAGTTCCCCAAAGCTTGGATAGACGAAAGCGGCCCCCAGGAACAGCACCAGGATGAAGATGAATTTCCGCATATCGGGAAGATTATACACAAACACCCGCGAGCTTTTCGCGGGTGTAATTGGTAATTCGCTGGTCGAGTAGTGGCGCCTTGGCGCAACGTACACTTGCACCTGCATGCAAGTGCAGGTGTCGAGACCTAATCTCTGCGCCTTCCACCTACCAGAAAAACGTAATAGAGCAGTTGCAGGATGGCAGTGACAAGACCGGCAACGTAGGTGAGCGCAGCCGCGTTGAGCACCTGGTTGACCCCACGCCGTTCCTCTTCCGATTGGATAATGCCGGTCGAGTAGAGCAGCTCTTTTGCGCGGGCAGAGGCATTGAATTCCACAGGAAGGGTGGCGAGCGCAAACAGCGCTCCACCTGCAAAGACGAATATGCCCAGCCAGGCCAGTTGTATCCAGTTCAGGACGAGCCCGATAATGATGAGGAACCATCCCAGGTTCGAGCCGATATTGACGGCGGGCACCAGCGCGGAGCGGATTTTCATCGGAAAGTATTCCTCCGCATCCTGTAAGGCATGACCGAGTTCGTGCGCGGCAATTGCCACCGCAGCGACCGAGGGGCTGTTGGCAACCCCTTGGGAAAGGAACAGCGTTTTGTTGCGCGGGTCATAATGGTCACTGAGTTGTCCGGCTGTGCCCTGAATTTGGACACCATAAAGATTACCGGTTGAGGCCAACCTCTGCGCGGCTTGCTGACCGGTGAGACCGCTGCCGGCTCGCACCTTACTCCATTTGTTATAGGAATGCCGTACATACCATGAGGTAATCCCCATTAGAACGAAGGCAGGGATCATAAAGATCAGATAGGCAGGATCAAAGAGAGACATGTTTCACTTCCTTTCAAATTAAGGCAAGGGGGTGGGTGTAAGGACCGGAGTTGGCATGGAGGTCGGGATCGGGTTCCCGTTAATGATGGCCTTCAGTGTTTCCACTGCCGTATCCAGTTGCGGGTCCCGGCCTGCTGCAAAATCTTCAGGCGTCATTTCAGCAAAAATATCCGGCGCCAGACCCACGTGATCGATGGCGCGTTCTTTCGGGGTAAGCCACTTGGCAATGGTGACGCGTGCGGCGCCCTGATTGTTTGAAAGCGGCTGCCAGTTCTGCACAGAGCCCTTGCCATAAGACTTCTCTCCGACCAGCGTGGCACGTTCGTAATCCTGCAGTGCGCCCGCCAGGATCTCTGAAGCGGAGGCTGAGCCTTCATTGATCAGCACCACGATCGGTATGTCGGTTGCCTGTCCGTTTCCAA
>DAITPI010000518.1:0-3139 GCA_036833655.1 Anaerolineales bacterium
CTTTCGATCATGCGTCTGATATCCAAGCCGGGCAGAGTGGATGCCGGGGAAATTTTACTGGATGGTGAAAACCTGCTTGAGCTGCCTGAGGATGAAATGATAAAAGTGCGGGGCAACCGCATCTCGATGATTTTTCAACAGCCGCAGACTGCGCTCAACCCTGTGTTTAGAGTTGGCGATCAGTTGAGTGAAGTGCTGAGCGTGCATCAGGATCTGGGAAGAGAAGCAGGCCGCAAGCGCGCTGTGGCTTTGCTCAAGATGGTTGGAGTTCCTGATCCCGAGCGGCGCGTGGATGCCTATCCACATGAACTATCGGGCGGCATGGCACAACGTGTCATGATCGCGATGGCGCTCGCCTGCGTGCCTGAACTCCTGATCGCCGATGAGCCGACCACAGCCCTGGACGTGACGATTCAGGCGCAGATCCTTGATCTGATGCGCGACCTGCGCCGGGATATGGGCACGTCGGTCATCCTCATCACTCATGACCTGGGTGTGGTCGCAGAGATGGCCGAGCGCGTCGCGGTGATGTACGCAGGTGAAATCGTTGAGCAGGCGGAGGTCAACGCGCTGTTCGATGAGCCGTTGCATCCCTATACCCAGGGGTTGATTGGTTCGATCCCTATTCTTGGTGAGATCAAGGAAAGGTTGGACGTCATTCCCGGCTCAGTTCCCAACCTGATTAATTTGCCGCCAGGCTGCCGTTTTGCACCGCGTTGCCAGGCACGACTCAAGTATGCATTGACCCTATGTGAGCAAGTAAAGCCTGAACTCGAGGAAGTCAAACCCGGCCATTATGTCCGCTGCTGGTTATATCAAAGTACGGAGGGACATGTTGCGCCGCTTAAAGTCAATTGATTTATTCCCTTTACTGGAGCATTGATTATGCAAAATAGTAACAACCATAAAGGGGAGACCCTTGTAGAAGTCAATGATCTTGTCAAATATTTCCCTGTACGCGCAGGACTGCTCCAACGCGTGGTGAACCATCTAAAAGCAGTGGATGGTGTCAGCTTTATCGTAAAAAAAGGGGAAACGCTCGGTTTGGTGGGGGAATCCGGCTGCGGCAAGACTACTGTGGGACGCACCATGCTGCGCCTGATCGAGCCAACCTCAGGTGTCATAAAGTTTGATGGTAAGGATGTGCTTTCGCTGAAGCCGCGGGAATTAAAAGCCGTGCGCCGCGATATGCAAATCATCTTTCAGGATCCGTATGCTTCGCTCGATCCGCGCGTGCCGATCGGCGACTCTGTGATCGAAGGTCTGCACATTCATAATATCGGGACGCCCAGGGAGCGTGTGGATATTATGCGCGAGACTCTCAAGAAAGTGGGCCTGGAGGACTACCATGCCCGCCGCTATCCGCATGAATTCTCCGGCGGACAGCGCCAGCGAATTGGCATTGCGCGTGCGCTGGCTCTTCGTCCCAGGTTCATTATCTGTGACGAGCCGGTCTCTGCGTTGGATGTATCCATACAGTCACAGGTGCTGAATATTTTGAAGGACCTCCAGGTGGAATTTGGCCTGACGTACCTGTTCATTGCTCATAATCTTTCTGTTGTTGAGCACGTATCAGACCGCGTGGCAGTGATGTATTTGGGCAAAATCGTCGAGTTAACCACCCGCGAGGAGTTGTTCCGTAACCCGCTGCATCCGTATACACAGGCGCTCATGTCTGCCATCCCCGTTCCGAATCCGCGCCTGCGGAGACAGCGCGTTATTCTGAAAGGTGATGTCCCCAGCCCGCTCAACCCGCCGAAGGGCTGCCGCTTCCATCCCCGTTGCCCGGTGGCAATCGAGAAATGTTCGCACGAGATCCCGCCATTGCTCGAAGTAAGCCCCGAGCACTGGGTGGCCTGCTGGCTCGCGTACTAATAAAGAGAGGCATCTCGTATGGCACCTCAATGCATTCTTCTCGTTGACGATCAGCGCGATATCGTTCGTCTGCTCCATTCGGCCCTGCAAACTCTTGGTCATGAGTTGGATATTATCGACGCGCCTTCTGGTGAGGAGGCCCTGCTTGAGGCTTCCCGCCGCAAGATCGATCTGTTGGTGGCAGACTATCGTCTGCCGGGTATCTCGGGTGTTGAGATGATGCGCAAGATTCGCGCCCGCAACGCGAATCTGAAGGTCATCTTTATTTCCGGCGTGACATCAAGCAAAGCGCGCGATGAAATGCTGGGAGCCGGCGCGGTCGCCATCTTCGACAAGCCCATCCCGATGGCAGATTTTCTGGATTCGGTCGAGCGCAGCCTGGGGTTGGTGCGTACGATCTTCCCGCCCGAGATGAGCGGGACCGCCGAGGAACACCATCAGAGTTTGTCCGAACTGCTGACCGGCTTTCGCCAGAAGATCGGTGCCGACGCGGTCTTCCTGATCAGCGACCGCGCCCGCGTGCTGGCCCGCGCCGGGGATCTGTATGACAGCAGCATGGAGGTTTCATTGCTGTCTGCACTGATGGCGATTTACAGCGCAGGCTTGAAAGTTTCCCGATTTATCCGCCAGGAACGTCCGGATAACTATCATGTTTTCAGTGGCGGAGATCATGACTTGATTCTCATCCCGGTTGATTCTTCTCATGCATTATTGCTGGCGGGCAAAGGCCTCGCGAAGGCGGATCGCATCCTGCAAACGGTGCAGGGAATGCTCTCTGTACGCGCGGATGTTGAGAACATCCTGCAATCGCTTGGAGTGGCGCCCATCACGATACTGGCGGAATCGGCCCTCCAGGAGCCTGAAACGATTCTCCAGTCCCCTGAACCCGGGCCTGAAGTGGATCTGGATGCACTGTTCGCCTCCGCAGACCAGAAGTCGAAAGTCAAAGACATCGATGCATTCTGGGATGAGGCGGTCGAGAAGACCAGCAATATCCCGACGAATCCCGATGTAATCACATATGAGGAGGCCCGTAAACTGGGTTTGACGCCCAAAGGAACAGGGAGCCCCAATGTAACTGGGCCTCTTAAGTTTCTTGGTCCATTTAAAAAGAAGTGAGAGTAGGTTCTCCGGGTATCTACAACGGAAATTCCCGAAGAGCCTGAGATTATTCCGTCCCCGGTGTCTGTGAGTGTGATACAATTCGGCCGCACTGGGGCGTGGTGCAAGGGCAGCACACCAGCCTTTGGAGCTGTGGATCTTG
>DAITPI010000519.1:0-3106 GCA_036833655.1 Anaerolineales bacterium
CAACCCGACCTTCGCCGAGATCGATACCTCGGATCTCGATCTGCGGATTGCTGGCACACGCGACGCCATCCTGATGGTCGAGTGCGGCGCGAACGAGATCCCCGAAGACGTGATGGTTGCAGCCCTCGAGCTGGGACACAGATCCATCCAGCCGCTGATCGATCTGCAGCTCCAGATGCAGGCGGAAGTGGGTAAGCCAAAGCGTGAGATCGCCCCGGCGCTCCCGGATGAAGAGCTGCGCAGGCGGGTCTTCGAGCGCGTCCAGGGACCGATGAACGAGCTGCTCGATCGTCCGCTGAAGAAGGTCGAGTTCTACACCGGTATGACCGATATGAAAGAAGCGCTTGCCGCCGAGATGACCACGGCGCCCGAAGGGGCGAATGCGGCCGACTTCCCGACCGCGGCGGCAGTACGTGAGGCGTTCGACCAGGCGGAGCAGGCGATCGTCCGTGAGCGGATTCTGAGCCAGGGCAAGCGCCCGGATGGCCGCACCCCCACCGAGATCCGACCGATCTGGTGCGAGGTCGGTATTTCCCCGCGCGCCCATGGGTCCGGCCTGTTCACCCGGGGCGAGACCCAGATCCTGTCGTTTGCCACGCTCGGCACGCTGGGCGAATCCCAGGAGCTCGATAACCTCAGCCCTGTAGACAGCAAGCGCTACATGCATCACTACAACTTCCCGCCTTACTCCACGGGCGAGGTCAAGCCTCTGCGCGGCCAGAGCCGGCGTGAGGTGGGGCATGGCGCCCTGGCAGAGCGTGCCCTCGAGCCGGTCATCCCGGCGGAAGAATCGTTCCCATACACCATCCGCGTGGTCTCGGAGGCGCTGTCGTCCAACGGCTCCACCTCGATGGGATCGGTCTGTGGCTCCACCCTGGCATTGATGGACGCCGGCGTGCCGATCAAGGCGCCCGTCTCCGGCGTGGCAATGGGACTGATTACCGACACTTCGGCAGGTCCAGGCCAGGCTCCTGGTCGCTATCAGATCCTGACCGATATCCAGGGCGCCGAGGACCACCTGGGCGATATGGATTTCAAGGTCGCCGGCACGGCGGAGGGCATTACTGCCCTGCAGATGGATATCAAGATCAGCGGCTTGAGCACCCAGATGATGAAAGAAGCCCTCGAACAGGCGCATACGGCCCGCATGTCGATCATGGAAAAAATGCTGGCGGTGCTGCCCGAGCCACGCGCCGAGCTCAAGCCGCATGCCCCGCGCATTATCACCGTCAAGATCCCGGTGGACAAGATCGGGGCTCTGATCGGGCCCGGCGGCAAGAACATCCGCTCATTACAGGAAGAGACCGGCACGAAGATCGATATCGAGGAAGATGGAACGGTCTACATCGCCTCGACCGATGGCGTGGGCGCCAAGATCGCCCAGGAACGTGTCGAAGCCCTTGGGGAGAGTGCAATCGTTGGGAACATCTATACCGGCAAAGTCGTGCGCATCGCCGACTTCGGCGCCTTCGTCGAAATCCTGCCTGGCGTGGACGGACTCGTCCACATTTCGCAGCTCGACACCGAGCGTGTCAACAAAGTAGAAGATGTGGTCAGCATGGGCGATGAGATCACCGTCATGGTGACCGATATCGACCCGCAGGGCAAGATCCGCCTGTCACGCCAGGCGGTGCTCGAAGGCTGGACCGCCGAAGAGGCGCGCGAGAAGGATCAGCGCAAGCCCGGCGGCGGACGTCCCGGCGGAGGCGGTGGCCGCAACGGGGACCGTGGGCGCGGTGGCGATCGTGGTCCCCGGGGAGGCGGCGACCGCGGCGGTCGAGACCGGGACCGCAGGTCGTAGATCGGCAGACAGATACACAGAGCAGACGGAGCCTTGACGGCTTCGTCTGTTTGCTATTAATTTCACAATGTTGACTCGCATATTCAAAATTTCTATAATGATCATTAGCAATCGATACATGGTGGATCTTCAAAAGCTCTTGGACTCTCGAGATTCCAACTGAATATTAGCCTGTTGAGCAGTTTCCACACTTCATGTAGATGGGCGATGATTCGTGCGTATGGTCGTCACGGTCCATGGCTGGACCGTTCTCCCTTCAGCCAGATCAGGAAAGGAGGTTCGCGCATGGATTTTTCTTGCAGGAGGAACGAGCCGATGTTAGTCAAGAAAGGAAAGGAATAAATCTCATGAACACGCAGGAAAACAAGGCGTTTATCCAGCGCTATCTCGAAGCTCTGAGCGGCAAGGTGAAGACGCCCGAGCTCGTGGATCAGTTTGTTGCTGAGCAAGCGCTAAAAGATCACATCGCGGCGGGTGAGGAAGGCATGCCAGAGTATGAGCTGATCGCGGATCATATCATCGCAGAAGACGATATGGTGTCGGTGATTGGGAGGTTTGCCGGGACCCATACAGGTTCCTTCATGGGCATTCCCGCCACCGGGAAATCGTTTGCCGATGTTCCCATTCATATTACGTACAAGGTCGAAGGGGGCAAGATTGTCGACCACTGGATGCTCGTAGATAATGCCTCGCTCATGCAGCAACTGGGCCTGATGCCGAACACAGCCTGAACAGGTCAGCCTCCATACACCAGGATTGAAACGGGCGGAGCACCTGTACTCCGTCCGTTTCGATTTCAGTGCTGTTCCGACCGCTCGTCTACAGCGGAAAATCACCACAAACGGTACGACTTCGACCATCTACAGTTCTTATTTGCAGAGTTCGTGAACCGACCCACATTTAGGAATCCATCTTCTACGAATATGATCAGTCCAGGATGATGATTGCCCTGAGCCATACAATCCTATCCATAAATATTCTCTACAGTTTGCATACTCGCTTCGCAGTCGATGTATGCCGCATTGGTAATCTTAACTGTCCTTCCTGAAACCTCATTCGAGAACGACACCATTACGAGGAGGTCACGCGTGACGGTTTTGTCATCATCGGCACCGTCCCAGCGATATCCGTTATCCATCACTGGCGAGTGCATCGGCGTGACAGGCGGCAGACCGCTCTCCTAAATCATTCGAAACAGAGAAGTACATCATCCAAGCGAACGGAGCCATGAGAGCTCCGTTCGCTTGGATTGGCGGCGCGTTTCGATGAAGTTGCAGAAGTATAATCAGCGGCAATGACAAGGGC
>DAITPI010000520.1:0-3097 GCA_036833655.1 Anaerolineales bacterium
ATGAACATCAGAATATTGACGATCGCTGTCCTGATCGTCCTGCTGGCAGCCTGCTCGGCTCCAGCAATGCAGCCTGTCTCCGTTCCCGGAAAGACGCCGCAGGCAAATATGCCCAATCCCGCTGCAGCCTACTGCGAAGAGCAGGGGTACAAATCCGAGATCCGCACTGCCGCCGATGGCAGTCAATCGGGCGTCTGTATCTTTCCCGATGGCAGCGAGTGCGATGACTGGGCATATTACCGCGGGGAGTGCGGCCCCGGAAAAGGCGGCACGGCGAAGCTGGATATCCAGACCTACGAGCTGAAAGCTGCTCCCGACCCGGAATCGCTGAAGTTCACCGCCATGGACGGGCGCGAGTTCAGCGCCGCCGACCTCGAGGTCAGCGCGCCCTTCCCCTCGAACCAGGTAGAGGGCAACCCGCTTCACCTCACGCTGACGATCGGCGGCGATGTCTTCGTCGCTTCACAGGAAGTGCAGCCCTGTGAGTTCGAAAGCTGCATCACAGTCACGCAGAACGGCGCAGAGATCTTCCGTACCGACGCCGGCGGGATCAGCCCGATCGATGCCCTGCGGGGATTGTGGACCTTCGACGGTCACTGGGTGCTGGAGACCAACCGTTTCCTCAACGATACGCCGTTCAACGGGCAGATCTTCCTGGACGGCACGTCCCTGAATGAGCAAAACGGGTATGAGGAAAGCTTCGGCTTCCAGACCATTGGCGGACGCCCATTCTATTTCTTCCGGCGGGATGGCAAAGTGGATGCCTGGTTCAACGGAAAGGTAATCGCCCTGGGCTATGACGATGTGCCGCACTACCGCTGCTGCTCCGAGGCGGCTCTCAACCCCCGGGCACGCCAGGAGGCGGTGCTCTTCTTTGGGACCAGCGGCGAGCAATGGACCTTTGTCGAGATGGCGACACCCGGTATGCTCCACTGAATTCTGAGATAGATCTTCAACAGAAAGGCTGGACAGAATGAATGCTAAGCTTCTGATAGCGTTAATCTTGGCAGCCCTGCTGGCTTCCTGCACTGCGAATCCCACGCAAATGTCTCCGGCGACCCCCGCCGCCCCGACCGGTACGCTGCCGGCGAACCTGCCGAATCCGGCAGCCGTGTATTGCGAGCAGCAGGGCAACAAATCGGAGATCCGCACGGCGGCAGATGGCAGCCAGAGCGGCGTGTGTATCTTCCCGGATGGGAATGAGTGCGATGAGTGGCTGTATTTCCGCGGTCAATGCGGATCGAACCTGCAGGGCACAGCCTCCGCGGTCGTGCCCACGCAAACACGTGCCGCGACCGGCGATGGCACCGCAACGCAAACCATCCCGATGCCTGCTGGCGCAGTCATCGATCCGCGCAGCGGCTCGATGGATCTCGCCGAGAGCTTTATCTTCTACAATACGCAGGGGCTCATCCTGGGCGAGCTTCTTGCGCCGCGCGGTGGGCAAGTCCATGCCGCCGGGCATTACGAGGGCACGCTGAGCCTGCCGTTGATCTTCCATGCCTTTGGGCTGGAGAGCCAACAGCATGGTCTCTATCTGAACAGCGGGAGCACCCCTGCGGACCCGGGCGGCAAGACAGCGCTCCTGCGTCCCCTGGCCGATCAAGCCATGCTCTCGGGGCTGGTGGGAGCTCCAGGCGGAGGGACGATTTCCTACGCCCTCTTCGAGCCCATGGAAGCGGGCAAGCTACGCTCGGAGCTCTATGTTGCGACCATCGACTCCCTCGCCACCGCCACACCGGTTCTGAGCCGGGACAGCCAGGAGAGCAGCTACTGGGAGCCGGTCGCCATCGCCATGAAGGGAGAGGGGCCGGCGGGTCTCTGGTTCACACAACACCCCTGGGGGATCGGCGGGGATATCGTCTTTATGCCCAATGTAGGACTCAGCTACCTGGACCTCAGCTCCGGCTCCGTCACAGAGATCCTCCCCCAGGAGATGCGGTTCGACAGCCTCTCGCCGGACCAGACCTGGATCGCCTACTCGCAGCGCACGGAGACGGACTATGGATTCTTCATCCGCAACTTGGACGAAGGCGACCCGATCCGCATCGCCACGCTGCCGGAAAGCGATCGGGGCGCCGGCGATGGGCGTTTCTCCCCCTCGCAGCGATATTTTGTCTGGCGGGAGGCGCAGGGCAGCCTATTCGACAATACGTTCCGGCAGACGATACGGGTGGCTACGCCGGACGGACAAAGCATCGGCGACTTTCCAGAGGAAGCGTTCTACAAGGCAGCCGAACTGGGCGCGGCAGGCACCATGGTGAAGCCCGTCGGCTGGCTGGACGACGAGAACCTGCTCGTCCAGGTGACTGCAGCCGAGAAGCCTCATGAGGGCACCGTGGTCGAGCTCAACGTGACCACGGGCCAGTACAGCCTCTTCGCTCGCGGCTTCTTTGCCGGGTTGTTCTATCCGTAGCCGCCCATCCCGGTTGGACTATTTTCCGGGCAGGCAGGCCGACCGATCGACTTGCCTGCCCGATGGTTTTGTCTAACCCTGCTCCGCCTTCCCAAACAGCTTGCGATCCTCGAACCACGGCTTGAGGATCAGGTAGGCGCCGAGGATGATCAACAGCACGGCGCCGTTCAGATCCGCCCAGCCAAGCATGTCGCTGATACCGCCCAGTAGAGACAGGATGCCAAGCACCGTGGTGAAGCCGCTCATGCGGATCTTGTTCAGGTAGCGCACGAGGTTCAAGCCCAGCAACAGCAAGCCCACGCCGATCGACCAGGCGCCTTTCGGAATTGTCTCATCGGGAATGAGCGCCCAGCCACCGAGCATGATCAGGAACAAACCCCAGAAGACGGTCTCCAGCCGTTTGTTCAGGGCGGCCTTCTCGGTGTCGACAACCTTTGCTATGTCAGTTTGTGCTGTCATTTTTTCTCCTTTCTTTGAGGAGGAATTCTCTCGATTGAGATATCCTACAACTTACCTTACCGTAATGCGGAGAACAGGTCATCTACCAAACGGTAGATTTGGGTGTTTATTCTCAGCGATGCAATTGATATAAAAAGATAATCCTGCCCGGTCTACAAAAGAGAATTGCTCCGGGTCCTCGTCCATCAATGGGGCAATTTCGGAAACGGACATCCAGCGTAA
>DAITPI010000521.1:0-3095 GCA_036833655.1 Anaerolineales bacterium
GCGCGACCTGGACCGGGACTTGAGCCTGCTCGAGCCGCTCGGCACGGACCTGGTCTGGATCCCCACCGCCGAGATCATGTACCCACCCGCGTATCAGACCTGGGTGGAGGTAGAGGGCATTACTCGTCCGATGGAAGGCGCCATGCGGCCCGGCCACTTCCGGGGCGTGACGACCGTCGTCGCCAAGCTGTTCAACGCCGTCCAGCCCCACCGAGCCTACTTTGGTCAGAAGGATGCCCAGCAAGCCGCGGTGATCCGCAAGATGACGCGTGACCTGAGCTACCCCATCGAGATCGTGGTCTGCCCCATCGTGCGCGAGCCAGACGGGCTGGCGATGTCCAGCCGCAACGTCTACCTGGACCCTGAGCAGCGCAAAGCCGCCACCGTCCTATCCCGCTCCTTGAGCGCGGCGCGAGAAACGTACGAGCGCGGCGAACGGGATGCGGAAAAGCTACGCCAGGTCATGAAAGATGTGCTTGCCAGCGAACCGCTGGCGCAGGTGCAGTACGTCTCCTGCGCGGATTACGACACGCTCGAGGAAATGCAGACCGTTACGGGGAAAGCCCTGCTTTCCATGGCAGTATTTATCGGCAAGACACGCCTGATCGATAATATCGTGTTGGGATAAGGAAATCCTTGCGAAGGCCCGGCATCTTCGGTTTCCTATCGCAAGAACAAGCCTTCGCAAGGCTAAAATTTCATTTACGGTCCCCATTTGAGGTGGCTGCCAAAGGGCGCCAGCCAGACCGGCTCTTTCAGCCTATCGGTGGGGAATAGCTCGAGGACGCCGCCACCCTGGTCCCATCTTTTCTCCGGCGCGGACGCCACAATTACGAGGCTCGCGTCAGGAGCCCATAATGCCTCCTCCATGAGCCGGAAGTTTTCGGGACGAAGAATGGTTGGCTCTGATGCCTCCCCTGGCTTCGCGCGTACCAGTTGAAGAATGGGCGCATCGAAGTATCCCGAATTAACATCGTATGTGCCAAAGAAGAAATAGACTTGACCATCTGGCGCAGCAAAGGGCTCCACAGGGAGGTACACAGTTTCACTCCCCTCAAATGGAGAAGTAAACATCCTCGTGACCCTGCCACTCGCCGTGTCCACCTTCCATAGCTCACCGTATTGATAGGCACTATCGTGGATGCTGGCGATGCCAACGTAACTGGCGCCATCCGCAGACCAGGCGGGCCCACCATGAAAGCTGCAGCAGTAGGCACCATCGGGAACGCCTTCTGACCGTACCAATGCTTTTGTCTCCAGATCGTACACCGCGTGCGATGGCGCGACCTCCCAATGACCCATGGCAACCAGCAATTTCGTGCCGTCAGGGGAAAACTGCTCAGGCCAATAGATCTCCAGCGGAAACCGGACGCCATCGGGAGAAGTATCCCCATATTGGTTCCGCAGGATAAGATCACCAGTTAATGTCTGCAGTTCAAGAAAATACAGACCGTCCTGACTATAAGCAAGTATTTTTCCATCCGGAGAGAAGACCGGGTTCGCTACCCAGGGATTATTGTCTTCTTTGGGACCGCCAAACACGAGCTCCTGGCGGTTCGACCCGTCGGATTGGATCAGGTTCAATTGATTGTTGGTGATGTAGGCGACGCTTCCATCGACAGGTGAGACGTCATAGTCATCGATGCCAGCGGGCTCGGAAGTGAGCTGCACCTTTGTCTGACCATCGCGCTCCATGCGAAAGAGCTGATTAACCCAATTGCCATCTTTGCCCAGGAAATACAGGCTATGCGGCAGCACATTCGGAATGCGAGTCCCCGGAATCTCGGTAGCCGCCTCGGTAGCTTGGGGATCAAGAGCTTGCAGTGTGGCGGCAACAATGGTAGAAACTTCATCGACTGAGGAGGACTGTGGCTCGTTCATACTTACCGGTGGAGCACAAGCCGCAACCACAAATGCCATGGCCCCAAACATAAGAAATCGCCATAAGCTTGCTTTCATTTCTGCCTCCTCTTATCACCCATAAAGGCGCCACACGCAACCGGTCTGTTCCTGGCGCGTGTCTATCGACAGTGAATACGGCTTTAGCGGCGAATTTGTTCCCGGCTTAAGGACCCCATTTCATTTGCTGGGCAAACGGCGCCAGCACAACCCGCTGCCGGCCATCGAAATAGAGGACCTCTGCCTGCCCGCCCTGATAGACCTCCTGCGCCGGGGCCGTGGCGATCACCGCAAAGCTTGCATCCGGCGTCCAGAGCGCCTCGTTGAGCAGGGAGAAATCCTCCGTGCTGAGCGTGGTCCGGTCTGTCACGCCGTCGGGCGCAGAGCGGACCGGCTGCAGCGGGGCGCGGTTGAACATCCCCTCGGGGCTCGAAACCGTCCCAAAGAAGAAATAGAGCTGACCATCGGGTGCCAGGTACGCCTCCCGGGCGGCATTGAACCTCCCGCCGCCCGCATCGCCGGGGATCAGGGTGGTAACTTCCCCCGTCGCGGCATCGACCCGCCACAACCCGGGGCTGAACATTCCGGCGGTGGCGCTGGCAGAATACAGGCTGGCGCTATCCGCGGACCATTCGACCTCATCGCAGCAGATCAGTGCGCCTTCTCCCCCTGTCAGGCGGACCAGGGAACTGGTGGCGGGATAGTAGATCGCGGAGGAGGCTCCCTCGTAATAGCTGAGCGTGACCAGCAGCTTGGTTCCATCGGGAGAATAGCTTTCGGGCGAATACAGCTCGCGCGGCACCATCAACCCGCCGCCGACCTCATCCACCTGGTTCTCGATGGCGAGCTGACTCTCTCTGGTGGTAAAGGAATAGAACTGCAGCCCTTTGTAGCCATATGCCAGCGTCAGCCCATCAAGCGAGAAGACCGGGCTGCTGACCGTGCTGAGGAACGGATTGTTCTGGTCCACCTCGCCCCCCTCCACCAGGACCACGCGCTCCGACCCATCCTTATTGATGTGCAGAAGCTGATTGTTCGCAACATACGCAACCCCGCCGTCCACCGGCGAGACATCATAATCGCTGACGCCGCCGGATTCCGATGTAAGCTGGCGAGATGTCTTCCCATCGGGTTCGATACGGAAGACCTGGGTGATGCCGGCGCTGTCCGGAGCAATGTAATACAACGCGCGCGGC
>DAITPI010000522.1:0-1294 GCA_036833655.1 Anaerolineales bacterium
GATGCTGTCGGTGCGGATATAGCGCTCGAGCATGCCGCCGCGCCCCGTCCGGATCGGTCCACCGATGGCGCTGACCGTTCCCAGGCTGGCTTCGAGTCCCTGCGGGGAGGGACGACCAAGCACGAGGGCAAGCTGCCCCAGCCGGGCAGGACTCTTGGTCGATTCTGCCGCGGCGGCGGCAGGGCGCTCGAGGCGCAGCACCGCCAGGTCCGAGCCGGCATCGCGGCCCGCCACCTTCGCCGAGACCTCCGCCCCGTCGGGCAGCGTGACCTTGATATCTTCTTCGCGCTCCACTACATGGTCGGCCGTGAGGATCAGATCGGCCGCATACGCGACCCCGCTGGCGGGCATGCGCCGCCGCGCGTTCACCAGCACCGTCGACTTGCCTGCCTTCTCGGCAGCATCCGCCAGGGCGTCAGAAAGTTCTACCAGTACATTTTGGCTCATCGAAACACTCCTTTTATTCAGACTCAGTATAGCGCTGAGGCGTTTGGAGCGTATCGCCGAAATGACCGGTATGTATACTGGACAAAAGGGGGAGGCAGAAAGTAGGGAACGGCAGTTGCCGTTCCCTACTTTCTGCCAAAATCCGCCGGGTTCTCTCCCCACAGCTCCGTGTCCCATTTCAGGACCGCATCGTCTGCCAGCTCGTTCTCCGCCAGCCAGTTTTCCGCGCTGTGGATCATGGCAAACAGGGGAGCATTGCGGGAAGTATGTCTCAACTTTGTCTTACACGTTCCCTGATAGACCCACGAAATCCCATTCTCCGAGTCGGAATAGACCGGCAATGGCGATTTGTGCTTTGTCATCCAGGTCAATGCATGGACGATGGCGAGAAACTCACCCACGTTGTTCGTCCCATCAGGAAACGGTCCGAAGCGAAAGATCTCATCGCCGGACTCGGTAAACACCCCACGATACTCGAGAGCGCCGGGCGACCCGCTACAGGCAGCATCCACACAGATGGAAGGCAGCATGGGCTGGATGCTGGCATGTCTCCACTTCCCATGCGAGGCAGGCTTGCCCTTGTACACCTCGTACTTCGACCGGTAGGCTGCTTCTGCTTCCTTGAGCGAGCCAAAGGATTTGTACTGCGCCGCGCCAAAGCCTTTCACCTGTTTCTCGCACTCCGCCCACGAGGTGTAGATTCCGGGTTTATGTCCCTGCCAGACGACGTAATACTTTTGCTGCGGCATGGCCTCGGCTCGCTACGTGCCCGACGCCGGTCGAGCAGGGTTTTGGAGCTCCTTTCCGATTTCCAGCCAGCCGATCTCTTCCACCGCCATAAAGATGT
>DAITPI010000522.1:1304-3069 GCA_036833655.1 Anaerolineales bacterium
TCGCTACGTGCCGGGGGACGGTCGAGCTGGCTGGAAATCGGAAAGGAGTGCCAAAACCCTGCTCGACCGGCGTCGGGTTATTCGTTTTTGTCCTGCCAGCCGATCTCTTCCACCGCCACAAAGATGTCGGTGGCAGAGATCAAGCCTATCAGGGACCCACTCTCGTCCGCGATCGGCAGGTGATGGATATTCTTCTCTTGCATCACCTTTGAACATTCCATCAGAGTCCAATCGGGGTTGCCGGTAACGATCGGACCCGACATGATCTCACGAACGGTTGTCTCCGCGGGATTGCGTCCCGCGGCAGCGATCTTGTCACGAATATCCGTAGAGGTGACAATCCCGTAGGTGGGATTCTTCTCCGACATGGCGACGAGCACACTATGGATTTTGCGACGGCGCATCAACGTGAGGGCGTATTTGACACTTGAATCGGGATCAACGACAATGACGGGGCTAGACATCCAATCGCGGACGAGATTGGGCATGGGTTCCTCCTCTGAGATTTGCATCGATCTCTGCTCTCAGCGCCGTCCCGGCGCTGAATTCTCCCTGGTCACTGCCGCCGGGAGACGGCGGCTTGCGCAAATGAGGGACGAAGCACGCTTCGCCCTTCCTTATTTTACAACCAATTCCACCGAATCCATGGCAAGTAATGAGCCATCCGCTGCGCTCAGGTCCTGTATCTCCAATTGGATGATCGCGCCGGAGAGGACATTGCCCAGCTTGACCACGCTGTCGAACGTGCCGGGGCCTCCGGGATCCGCAGCGGTCACGGGAATGGCGCCTGCCGAAAGCTCGATGCCACTTATATCGTAGATGCGGTAGACCAGGTTGTTCTCGAAGGGCGCGATCGCGACCTTGCCTTTCACCGGAACGGATGCAAAGGCGTCTGCTCCGTCTGCCGGAGATTCGATGGTAATGGTGCGCGGATTCCCATCGGGCGTGAACGTGGTGTAATCGATCATATCGAGCTGGTTATCCACCCAGCGGAAATGGCGGGTCGTCCGCCAGGTGGGGCAGCACATCGGCTCGTCCGGACCGTGGATGACCGCGTCCAGGAAGATCTCGCCGTTCTGGATCGCGAGCGCGTTGAGCTGCGGACGATCGTCCACCATGCGGGAGGTCTGGAAGGTCAGGGTCCCATCGACGTTTGCGTACACGGCCAGAAAGACGAAGACCCCGGTGCCGCCGTAATTCTCCGAGACCAGCGCCGCGACCTCATCGCTGCCGTTGGCATCCAGGTCGCCGACCGCCACAAAATCTGTCATGGCGACCGAGAGCAGGTCCGGGCTGCCGGGATCCCCCTCCTCGAATCTTCCATTCTTCAATGTAACAATACGGAGTGCATCTGTGGCGCCGAGCTGGTACTCTGCGTTGCGGACTTGCAGCGCTTCATCCGGCAAGCCCGTGGGGGTCCCGGCGCTGGCGGTCGGTCCAGTCGCCTCCGTCGGGGCCGCCTGGGTCTGATCGGCGGGCGAGGGAGGCGGCGTCGCAGGACGGCATCCAAAAAAGAGAACGGCGAAGAGAGAGCAGAGGAGCAGTGCGGCGGTACGAGCTAGGGAGCGACAGGAAGCCATGTTGCACCTCCGTCGTGCGTGCGATAGAACGACCTGTGATTGGAGGGATCGGCGGTCACCACCCAGCCAAAGTTTGGGTTGACAAAATCCATCGTGGCAAAGGAATCCCCGAAGACGATATCTGGAGAAAGGGTTGCCCAGGTGCGCGCCGCATCACGCGTGACGTAGAATTGCTCTCCGTTATA
>DAITPI010000523.1:0-3067 GCA_036833655.1 Anaerolineales bacterium
GAGGATGCCCAGGCAAGACGGCTGCCATCGGGCGACCAGGCCGGGTGTGATTCCGAGGCAAGCGCCGTGTTGCTCAGGTCCTGGAAACGTCCCTCATCGGTCCGGTCGAGGTCAGCCAGAATCACCTCGCCATCCGAAACGAACGCGATCTGCCGGCCGCCCGGCGACCAGGCAGGCGAGTGATCGGAAGAAGGCGCGGCGGTCAAGCGAATGGGCTCGCTCAACGGGTCGCTCGCCGGACCTACGAGAATATTCAGATTGTCATCTTCGTAGGCTTCGAAGGCAAGGAAGGAGCCGTCCGGTGACCAGGTCGGCGCGCCTTCGTATTCAGGCGTGTTTGTGAGTTGGCTCACCTCGCCACTGGAGAGATCGAGCAGATACAGATCCCAGTAGCCATTACGATTGGAGGCAAACGCCAGCTGTTTGCCGTCCGGGCTGGGCGCCGGGGTGATGTCATCCCAGTCGCCGGCGGTAATGCGGGTGAGAGGCAGCTGTCCGGGAACATAGGCAAAGAGATGAGCATAGCCATCTTCCTCATACGAGAAGATGACCGTTTCCTCCGCATTCCCGGGACTTGTGGGGATCAGTTCTGCAGTTGCCGTGGGCTGTTCAAGTGCTATAGCTGTTTCTGGTGGCGGAGGCAGCGGTGGGGTGCAGCTCAACAGTGTGAAAACAGTGACAAAGCACAGAATCAGGATCGACGCGGCGATGCGGAGAGATGGTTTCAGCATGAATGTCGCTCAGGCAGGAGTGGGCGCGTCGGGAGCGTGCGGCGGCAGGACGTCAAATTGAACCGTTTGTGGTGCGGCGGCTGGTCCATCGGGATAAAACAGCCTTGCTTCGAGCGTGTAAGGATTGTTCAGCTCGCCGCGGATGTGCATTGTGAATTCTAGCTTCCAGCCCATCGGCTCGACAATGCTGGTCGAGGCGATCTCTTCACCGTTTTTGTCGGTCAAAAGCACTTCCAGGTGTGGCCGTTGCTGAAACGGTGTCATCTCCATTTTGACGCGCAAGCGGTAGCCATCGGGATAGGGTTCCGCCGTGAGGGCTGTGATCCGTGTTTCTTCGGGAGTCATGCGTTGCAGATGGTCTTCGGGGAGAAAGAAATCCATCCGGTAATTATAACCAAAAGGGAAAGCCCGCTTTCGTGCGAAAGCGGGCGGTACCGTTACAGTTTTGTCATTGCCTCGGGCTACGCCTTCGCAACGACATCGAAGCTATCCGTTCTTCTTCTGGAATTCCTTCATGAACTGGACGAGCGCCTCGGCGCCTTCCACGGTCATGGCGTTGTAAATGGAGGCACGCATGCCGCCGACCGAGCGGTGTCCCTTGAGTCCGATCAGGTCGTTCTTCTTTGCCTCTTTTGCAAAGGTGTCTTCCAGTTCCTCGGTGGGCAGGCGGAACGGGATGTTCATGACAGAGCGCGCTTCGGGGGCAGCGTGGCCGCGGTAGAAGCCGCCGCTTTCGTCGATCGCCGCGTAGATCAGATCTGCCTTCTTGCGATTGATCTTCTGGACCTCCGTCAGGCCGCCCAGCTTCTTCGCCCATTGGAAAACGAGTCCCACAACGTAGATGGCAAACGCCGGCGGCGTATTGTGCAGCGATCCACTGGCAGCCAGGGCTTTGTAATCGAGCATGACGGGCAGGTTCTCAGGCGTGCGCTCGAGCATGTCATCGCGCGCAATGACCACGGTCACGCCTGCGGGACCCGCATTCTTCTGTGCGCCAGCGTACAGAAGGGCGTATTTGGAAATATCCAGGGGGCGGCTGATGAAGTCCGAGGAGGTATCGCAGACCAGCGGCACACCGGCGGGCGGGGTTGGCTCTTCGAAGAATTCCACGCCATGAATCGTCTCATTGGAGGTAAAGTGCAGGTAGGCTGCATTGGGATCGAGATCGAGAGTGGCCGGCAGGCACTTGAAGCCCTCGGACTCCGTGTTGGCAGCCGCTCGGGCGCTGCCGAGCTTCTTGGCTTCCTTGATGGCGGTTTTGCTCCATGTGCCGGTCACGATGTAGTCCGCAGAACTGCCTGCCGCGCGCAGGTTCATCGGCAGCATGGCAAATTGCAGCGAGGCGCCGCCCTGCAGGAACATCACCTTGTAGTTGGCGGGGATGCCGAGCAGCTCACGCAGGTCTGCTTCGGCAGTCTGGATAACGGCTTCAAATTCCTTCGAGCGATGGCTGATCTCCATCACCGACATGCCCGTGCCCTTGAAATCCAACAGTTCTGCCTGAGCCTGTTGAAGTACTTCGAGGGGCAGGACCGCGGGACCCGGGTTAAAGTTGAAGACGCGCTTGGGATTAGACATGGAATTCACTCCTGTGTTGTTGTTTGGCACCCTGCACCGTTACAGAGACGATCTCGACGTGTTGCTGTAGCTGGTTCTGCTCACTACAGGATGCTGAGTAGATTTACAAACGCGCGAAATGCGCGGGATCACCCGTTCCAATCAAAATATCCGGTTTTCACTTCATTATATCTTTTTGTCAGACAAATCATCAAGAACAATCGGCACGCTTCTCGCCTGATTTATGTCGTTGACACTCGTTTTTGGCTTAAGTAAAATGTTCTAGTGACAATCCTCACTTCCCAGGCAGAGACCCGCCGGCCTTGCAGCCGGGCCGGTTTCTGTTCTTAACTTTCTATCCCAGCAAGGAGCATAGCAATGAAAATCCTGATTTGTGACAAGACCGAGCAAGAATATATCGATCAGATGCGCGCGGCAGGCCTGACCGTGGATGTGCGTGACGACATCACCCCCGACGAGCTCATGACCGTCTTGCCTGCCTATGACGGCATGGTCGTCCGCTCGCGGACCAAAGTCCGGCAGCCGTTGATCGATGTTTGCCCCAACTTGAAGGTCATCGTGCGCGGCGGCGCCGGCCTCGATACCATCGACCACGAGTATGCCCGGTCCAAGGGCATCACGGTGATGAACACACCCCATGCCAATTCTGCTTCGGTGGCCGAGCTTGCCATCGGTTACATGTTCATGCTGGCGCGTTCCCTCTATAAAGCCACTGCTACCATGAAGGCCGAGAAATGGGAGAAGAAGGCGTTCGAAGG
>DAITPI010000524.1:0-3056 GCA_036833655.1 Anaerolineales bacterium
GGCGAGAGGATTTGAACCTCCGACCTCTTGCACCCCATGCAAGCGCGCTAGCCGGGCTGCGCCACGCCCCGATTGGCAGGCAGTATTATAGTCGCGTTTGAGCATTCCTGCAACCGAATGACATTCACACCTGATTATGCTACAATACATAAACAGTTAAGGTTACATGAGAGTTCTGACTCTCGTGCTGTGGAAGCAAAGAGTAGTTTAGAATTTATGTGCAGATCAGCTGGTACCCTCACCACCTGGAGTGTTTATGCCTGAGATGATCGAAGTGCAAATTGACAGCGTCCGCGTCCATTTGATGACGCCGCAGCGTCTGGTGGTCTTGAAGCAGATTGGTTCTGAGCGCTATCTTCCCATCTGGGTTGGCCCGTACGAAGCAGAAGCCATCACCGTTGCCTTGCAGGAGGTGGAAATGATCCGCCCCCTGACTCACGACCTGCTAAAAAATGTCTTCGGCGCGTTCAATGCCCACATCAAGCGCATCGAGATCGTCAAGCTGCAGAACGAAATCTTCTATGGCAACATCGTCGCCGAAGCCGATGGCCGGGAAATCAACGTGGACTCGCGCCCCTCGGATGCGATCGCGCTGTCGGTGCGGGCTCATGTGCCGATCCTGGTGCATTACAGCGTGATGGAGGAAGCCGGCATCATCCCGGAGCAGGACATTCCGGAAGACTCGGAAGAGCCAGAAAAGAGCGAGCCAGCTCCCCTGTCGGAGGAAAGCACCGAGCGGTTGTCTGTCTTTGAAGATTTCCTCGAGAAACTCGAATTCGATAAACCAGACGATAAGGATAAACCTGAAGATGACGACGACGCCCCGGCGCCGGGAAAACCCAGTAAACCAAAGAAATGACCGATTACCTGCCTTCTGAAAATACCACCGCCCCCACCGCGCAAACGGCAGTCCCTCACAGTCGAGAAGCCGAAGAAGCCGTCGTTGGGGCGGTATTTATTAACCCCGAAGTCTATTACGATATTGCCCAGTTCCTGAGCGCGGATGACTTCTACATCCACCGTCATAAGTGGATCTGGGACGCGTTCACGAGCCTGCACGAGCAGCGCATTCCGATCGACCTGCTGACCGTCTCGGATGAACTAGATCGCCGCGGACAGCTAAATGAGATCGGGGGGCCCGCCTATCTGACCTCGCTGGTCAACCAGGTGCCCTCTTCGCTGAATGCCGAGTCGTATGGACGCATCGTAGAGGGCTACTCGATCCGGCGCAAGATGATCAACGCCGCCAACCAGATCGCTTCCGTTGCCTACAATGAGCGCACCAACGTAGAAGACGTGATGGATGAAGCCGAAAAGGCTGTCTTCAACGTGAGCGAGCGGCGCCTCAAGCATGACCTCGAGCCGATCTCGTCCGTGCTGAGCGAGTACTACGACCGCATCGACGATCTCGCCAAACGTCCCGATGAATTCTTCGGCGTGCCCACCGGCTTCATCGACCTCGACAAGATGCTGACCGGCTTGCAGCCCTCCGACCTGCTGATCATCGCCGGTCGTCCGGGTCAGGGCAAGACCGGGTTCCTGCTCTCGATTGCCAAGAACGCCGGGCTCACCCACCGCAAACATGTCGCCATTTTCTCCCTGGAAATGTCCAATGAGCAGGTGGTGCAGCGCCTGATCGCGCAGGAGACCGGCATCGACTCGCAACGCCTGCGCACCGGCAAGTTACATGAGGGTGAGTGGCCCCTGTTTACGCATGCCATCGAAGTGTTCGGCGATACCCATATCTACCTGGATGACACGCCTGCCATTACCCCACTGCAGCTGCGCACGAAATGCCGCCGCCTGCACATGGAGTTTGGGCTCGACCTGGTCATTGTCGATTACCTCCAGCTGATGGGCGGCGATACACGCAACGACAACCGCGTGCAAGAGGTCTCCTACATCTCACGGAACCTGAAGATCCCGGCTCGTGAGCTGAACGTCTCGGTGCTGGCAGCAGCCCAGCTCTCGCGCGCGGTCGAGCAGCGCTCAGACAAGCGCCCGGTGCTCTCCGACCTGAGAGAATCCGGCTCGCTCGAGCAGGACGCGGACATTGTCATGTTCATCTATCGCCCGGACCAGT
The DNA here is from genome assembly GCA_036833655.1 of Anaerolineales bacterium. Lineage (GTDB taxonomy): Bacteria > Chloroflexota > Anaerolineae > Anaerolineales > Villigracilaceae > Defluviilinea. The sequence goes on from DAITPI010000524.1 coordinate 2,084, forward strand.
ACGAGAAGGACACGGTCAAACAGAACGTTGCCGAGATCATCATCGCGAAACATCGTAACGGTCCCGTGGGCAGCGTGGAGCTGGTCTTCCGTAACGAGCTGGCAAAGTTCGAAAACGCCGCGACGCGGATATTTAGACCGAATGAATAAGGGCAGGCTGTAGAGGTCGGCAGCTGCCAATCCCTACAGCCTGGATACGCCATGAAAACGTTCAGAGGCTTCACCGACTCAGAGACCTTCACCGAGCTCCCGGATGCATTCTTTCACCAGTTGCTCTCTCAAATCGAGGATGCGGCGGAGCTGAAGATCACCCTTTTTCTCATGTGGCACGTACAGCACATGGAGGGCTCCTACCGCGCCCTGCGTGAAGCAGATTTCGAGCCGAGAGATCTGGGGCTCTCAAAGGATGAGCTCCATGCGGGATTGGAAAAAGCCGTGAAGCGCGGCAGCATTCTGAAGGCTGAGCATACCAAAGAAGCCTACTACTTCCTCAACTCGCCGCGTGGGCGCGCCGCGGCAAATGCCTTTTTGCACGGCGATGAAAAAGCAGTGAGCCTGACCGCCATGCCGCTGGAGCGCCCCAACATCTTCCGGCTATATGAGGAAAATATAGGTCCGCTCACCCCGCTGATCGCGGACGCGCTCAAAGATGCCGAAGAAACGTATTCAGGAGAATGGGTCGCAGAGGCCGTTGGCCTGGCGGTCAAGAACAACAAGCGCAGCTGGCGCTACTGCGAAGCCATTCTAAAACGTTGGAAGGAAGACGGACGTGCCGAAAAGCAAGATCGACGAGACGCTGAAAAAGATCGCGACAAATACATCAAAGGCGAATACGCCGACTACATCGAGCACTAGCCTCGGCGATCCCAACTGTCCGTATTGTGGCGGCGTGGGATATTTGCGCGCCGATGTCCCCGTGGGTCACCCGAACTTCGGCCGGCTGGAGGTTTGTGTTTGCCGCCAGCGCGACGTCA
>DAITPI010000525.1:0-3048 GCA_036833655.1 Anaerolineales bacterium
CGGCCGATGGCCAGCTGCAGACGGAAGAGGAGTGGGTATGCACGCCAACGCTCATCAAGCAGGGAGCATCCATTGGAAGCAATGCCACGATCCTGTGTGGGGTGACCGTCGGCGAGGGTGCCATGGTCGGCGCGGGAAGTGTCGTCACGCGTGATGTGCCGCCCCATACTATTGTAGCGGGTAACCCCGACCATCCACTCAAAATCAAGGAACCAGTAAAGTGAGGAAAAATGAATATTCCGTGGGTTGATCTGACTGCACAACACCGCAAGTTGCGGGATGAAATTAATCTGGCTATCCAGGGTGTCCTGGATCGAGGCGATTTTATTCTGGGACAGGATGTAACCAGGCTGGAAGATGAATTTGCCGCCTACTGTGGAGCGAAGTACGCCATTGGAGTGGATAGTGGTCTATCTGCTCTGGAGCTGAGCCTGCGTGCCCTGGGCGTAGGCGCGGGGGATGAGGTGATCGTCCCTGCGCATACCTTCACGGCGACGGCCGCTGCTGCGACCCTGGCGGGTGCAACACCGGTCTTCGTCGATGTCGATCCGCAGACCTGGACCATCGATCCGGCGCGGATCGAGGATGCTATTACGGAGCGCACCAAAGCTATCATCCCGGTGCATCTGTATGGATTGCCCGCCGACATGAATGCTATTCTCCGCGTGGCTGAAAAGCATAACCTGGTGGTCGTGGAGGATGCCTGCCAGGCACACGGTGCAAAGTACCACGGGCAGCGGACAGGTAGCATCGGCCATGCAGCCGGCTTTAGTTTTTATCCCACAAAGAATTTGGGCGGCTGCGGTGATGGTGGCATCGTGACAACCAGCGACGAAAAAGTTGCTGGCACCATCCGTGCTTTGCGCAACTGCGGCCAAACAGCAAAAAACGTGCATGAGTTGCTTCCTCTCAATCACCGGCTGGACAGCATGCAGGCTGCGATCCTGCGGGTCAAGCTCAAATATCTCGATGAAATGGTTGCTTCGCGGCGCCGACTGGCTGCTCACTACACCAGGTTGCTGGCTGGCTTGAGCGTTATGCTCCCTGCCGAGCCGCCCGGATACGAGCATGTCTATCATCTGTATGTGATCCGCTCACAGAATCGCGATGCGCTACAAGCGCACTTGAAGGATCGTGGTGTTGGTACAGCTGTCCATTACCCCAATCCGGTCCATCTGCAGCCGTTCTATTCAAATGGCACGAATAGACGCGGACAATTCCCTGTTGCCGAGAAGATCTGTGATGAAATACTTTCCCTACCTATGTATCCCGAGTTGACCGAGGAACAGGTAGAGATTGTTGCTGCGGAAATTGCAACAGCATTGGTTCCCTCTGTACAAGGAAGATGAGTTGCAGGTCGGGCTCAAATTGAAACAGTCGTATGCTTTGTGAATGAATAATGAAAGAAACAACGGAAGTTCTAGTATCCGGAGCTGGTGGGGTCATTGGACCCCATTTAGCCACTTCCATGAAACAAGATGGCTATTGGGGTATGTGGCTGGCATGGACATCAAGTTGTAGGAACCAGGTAATCTCACCTGTGAAAGGATTAGGCAGAACATGGAATTGATCGATCTACTCCGGATTTTGCGTCGCTGGTTATGGCTGATTGTTGCCATTGTGGTGGTGACCGAGCTAGGAGTGTGGTTCGGCACACGGTCGGCTGAATCGGTTTACGCTGCCACTGCCAGGCTACAGATATCAACGCCGCAGCGCGAGGAGGTCGCGGCCTATGACCAATACCGCTTCAACCCGCGCGATGAGATCGCCGTGGCTATCAACAACTTCGTAGAGTTGTTGCAGAGTGATGAAGTATACAAGCGAACCGTCAGCCAGCTTGGTCTGAACGAGAGCGATGCGGTCTATACGATAGAAGCTGTGCGGGCCAGCGATGCTGATTTTGTCAACGTGACGGTTGAAGCTCCAGCACCCGAGCTGGCCGCTGAGATTGCCAACACACACATTGGTATTGCCATTGCCTACTATGGCGAACTGCGCGCCCAATCTACCCGGGCGGAACAGGCGCTCTTTGCCGAGCAACTGCGCACGGCGGAGACAGAGCTCGCGACTGCCGAACGTGCCCTCACTGACTTCCGGACCGAGAATGGCATTTACTCTCTTGAGAGTCAGATGGCTACGCAGCAAAGGCTCCTCGAGCAATTGCAGTTGGAGCGCGATCGGCTCTTGTTGCAGCAAGCTACCACGATCATCACGCCCACAGTCGGCACTGCTCCGGTCACTACCGCCACAGCGCTTCCGGTTATCGACCCCATTGCAGAGGTTGACAAGCTAATTGCTCAGCGCATGCAAGAGTTGGATCAATTTGCGGCGTTAGCCCCCCAATACCACATTCTGACGCAGAATGTAGAGCAGGCACGTGCAGTATATCAAGATCTCCTGAGCAAATACAACCAGGCGGAGCTCACAGCCACTGCGGTGGAGGCGGTCAATTTTATTCAAGTCATCAAACCTGCATATGCACGAGCTGAATCGAACTGGCTCAAGTTGGCTGTGCTTGCCCTGGCTGGTAGCCTGGGTCTGGGAGTGATGCTGGCCTTCCTTCTCCAATACATCTCTGGGTCCGAGCCATCTAAGGTCGCTGCTCCAGTGACCGATCACAAGGCCCGGTCGCGCCGACACAAAAAGACGATGCCACAAAGTCAGGCACCTATCCTGCAAAAGGGTCATCACAAAATGCTATCGTTCAGACATGCCGTGCAGGAATTCTGGAAACGCCTCACGAACCTGCTTCGCGCGAAGATGCCCAAATTTCAGCACCCGCGCGTGCATGCATCCACAGCTCTCGATGCGGAGCAAGAATCCATTGCTGTGCACGGTCAGCCGGGTTCCACAGAGACTCACGTAGTATAAGGCGTGACGATGGCGCATATCCGACTCCTGACTGGGTTGAATGGGGCCAACCAGCCAACCGCAGCTCCCCCGGGACTGTACCGAGCTGTAGGAACCATTCTCAGTGTGTTAGGGCTGGGAGCCTTGGGGATTGTTCTATACCTGGCTCCCCAGCCAGCTACCCTTGGCCTTGTCCTT
>DAITPI010000526.1:0-3046 GCA_036833655.1 Anaerolineales bacterium
GCCGCCCGCACCGTTGATCAGGACTCGTTGCCCCGGCTGGACCTGGCCCTGGTCGCGAATCCCCTGCACGGCAATAACTCCCGCCTGCGGGATGGCTGCCGCCTGCTCGAATGTCAGCCCGGCTGGCTTCTGCGCCCAGGCCCTTCCACGCGTACGAACATACTCGGCAAATCCGCCATGATAGTCCCACATCTCCCCGAATACATCATCACCTGGTTTGAACTCGTTGTGGTCTTTGCCAGCCATCTCCACGCGACCGGCAACGTCGGATCCCAGAATGGGGTTTCCCGGTTTGCGAAGCCCTCCCAGACGCGCGTACAGCGGTTTCCCGATCAGCCCTTCCCAATCCGATCGATTGAGTGATACCGCATGAACCCGGACCAGGATCTCGTCATCTGCAGGAGTCGGCGGCTCGACATCGGCAAGTCTTAGAACATCGGGCGAGCCGTATTCATGACGGACAACTGCTTTCATTTGATTCTCCTTCTATCATATGTCGCCTATTCCACGGTAATTACGACATTTCCCATTTTATGCCCGGATTCCACATAGCGGTGGGCCTCGACGATCTGCTCCAGTGGATAGCGCCGGTCGATGATCGGCCTAAGCTTCCCCGCTTCCGCCAGCTCCTTAAGCTCACGCAGATTACTGGGTGTATAGCCTCCCGTCCACGGGATGGCTCGTTTGCCGCTGTTCCTCGGTGTCCAGCGCATTTGAAGGCCGCCAAGCAGCCCGGGATTGGAGTTCAGGTAGGTTCCGTTTTCCTTCAGGGATCTTAGGCTACCAGAAAACGAGCTTTTGCCGATCGTATCGAAGATGACATCGTACGTCTGACCGTTCCTGGTGAAATCTTCGCGCGTATAGTCAATGACGTGATCGGCACCGATCGAGCGTAGCATCTGCAGTTTCCCCGGTTTATCTATACCGGTCACTTCCGCTCCGTAGAGCCGGGCAAGCTGTACAGCGTAGGTACCGATAGAACCGCCCGCACCGACGATCAACACCGTCTGTCCGCTCTGGATATTTGCCTGACGAAGAGCGTGCAGGGCTTCCAGTCCACCAAATGGCACGGGGGCTGCCTCTTCATACGGTAGATTGGTGGGTTTGTGCCCGATCACACTCGCCATGGCAGAAGGTTTTTCGCCGAGGCACAGATACTCCGCATAGGCGCTCATTCCGAGCCCGGTATATCCAAAGACCTGGTTGCCTGGCTTGTAGTGGGTGACTGCTTTCCCCGCCGCTTCGACTTCCCCGGCGAACTCCGTTCCAAGGATCGTGATCCTGGCCGGTTTACTGGGACCGAGGTAGAGGCGTAGCGGAATCGAAAACAATAGAGGCAGCTTGAGCCGGCGAAACTCGGTGTCCGCGGTGGTAACGGTCGTTGCACGCACGCGGATCAGGATCTCGTTGTCTCCGGGAGCTGGTTTTTCCACCTCTCGAAGTTGGAGACCATCGGGTGCTCCATATTTCGTCCAAATCACTGCTTTCAAGCGTCGCCTCCAGGGTAGAGCATCATTATGGCAGAGCCGCCATGAGAAGATTATAAAGCAGACTGTGTGAGCCGCAATTTGCGCTTGACTCTTGTGTGAAAAATCACTATACTAAAAGAAATCGATTGCGCAATCGATTTCCCACCGATGACCACCATACGTCAAGTCGCTGACAAAGCCGGCGTCTCTGTCACCACCGTTTCACACGTCATCAATAACACCCGCTTCGTGTCCGATGTGTTACGCGAGCGCGTTCAACGAGCCATGACAGAATTGAATTACCGTCCTAACGCGCTGGCGCGTTCTCTACGGCTGGGCCAAACGCACACGCTGGGATTGATCCTGCCGGATAGCGCCAATCCTTTTTTTGCTGAGATCGGCCATGCGATCGAAGCGGCGGCATTCGAGCGAGGCTATAGCGTCATCCTGTGCAATACCGAAAACGATCCAACCAAAGAATTGCTCTATACCAACGTCCTGGAGAACAGACAGGTCGATGGCATGGTCTTTGTCGCTGCAGGGGGCAATCATGAGGCGCTGTCCAGTATTGTCCGCAACGGCCTGCCGCTGGTGGTCGTGGACCGGGATCTGGGAAGCCTGGGCGTGGACGCCGTGACCACGAACAACTATCAGGGAGGCCTGCTCGCTACGCGGCATCTCATCGAGCTGGGACATACGATCATCGGCTGCATCACCGGACCGTCTGACCTCACGCCGAGCGCGGAACGTGTCACCGGATACAGCGATGCGCTCAAGGAAGCTGATCTTGAGGTGAAGGGAACTTTATTGGTCCGTGGCGATTTCCATGTGCCTTCCGGTCTGACAGCAGCCACTCTCTTGCTCCAGCAGGACCCGCGTCCGACCGCCCTGTTCGTCTGCAACGACCTGATGGCGATCGGCGCACTGCATGCCGCTGCGCAACTGGGACTGCGCGTCCCGGACGATGTGGCAATCGTAGGCTTCGATGATATCGAGCTGGCATCCTACACCATCCCCCCTCTCACGACGGTCTGCCAGCCCAAACAGGAGATCGGGCACACCGCCATTCAACTGATCCTCGACCGCATGGCAAGCCCAGTTCGCTCGCCGCGGCATGAGATCCTGCGTCCCCAGCTAATGATCCGAGCGAGCTCCACGAGGTCACTATGACAGGCAAAGTACTGGTTGTGGGTAGTCTAAATATGGATCTGGATGTGTTCGTGCCACGGCTGCCCCAGACCGGTGAAACGATTCTGGGAGAAACGTTTGCCACGATTCCCGGCGGCAAGGGAGCCAACCAGGCAGTCGCCGCGCGGCGCATGGGGGCCGCGGTCACGATGATCGGCCGTGTCGGAGACGACGGCTACGGGCAGACGTTGCGCCAGGTCGCTGCGCAGGATGGGATTGAGACAGAATATATCGAGACGGATCCGGAGAAACCGACCGGGGTTGCCCTGATCACAGTGGATACGGAAGGGCGCAATACGATCGTGGTCGTTCCCGGTGCAAATGGGACTTTAACGGCACGGCACATTGAGTCCGCAGAGCAGGCGTTTTCTACTGCGGATGTGCTGGTC
>DAITPI010000527.1:0-3043 GCA_036833655.1 Anaerolineales bacterium
CACCGGCAGGGGAAGAGTCCAGACGTTCATCTGGGCGGCCACCTCTTCAGCCATCCTCCGGGCGGTCACGACCTCCCGCGCGGCAACGAAATAGGTCTTGCCGGCGGCCGCAGGGTGATCGAGGCAGGTCACAACGGCCTCAGCCAAATCTCTAACGAAGACCAGGCTCAAGGTCTGCCCGCCGCCCAGCTTTGCCAGCAGGTCCCGCGTGGCTGGATCTTTTCCATCCGTGGCGCGGTCATACTCTGCCAGTGCCAGCACGGCGATGCTGGTCACGTCGCCGGCGCTCGCGATCAGCCAGGCAGGCACCCGGACGTCATGTACCTGATCGTATTTCCCGTAATGCGCGGCGACTTCGCCCGTCCACACATCGCGGATGCGCTGGAACGCCTGCCCGAGGCGGGAGGCGTATTCGGGATCGACAGAGCCCAGCACGCGAGAGCCTGCCGCCAGCGCGTACGCCGCGCGGGCTGCCCACCAGCCGGAGCTCTTGAAGGAGGTGTTCCCGGTCTTGTTGATGGTCCCTGCCCGGTCGAGGATAAAGTTATAGAACTGGCCATCTTCCGCCTGCATGTACAGGATGAAGTTCAGCAGCCGCCGCGCTTTATCGAGAGAGACGGCATCGCCAGTGGATTCATAGTCCCGGAGGTACACCAATGCGGCGCGGGCGGCATCGTCCACGGCGGCAATGCCTTCGCCGGAGGCATCCACCCACTCGTAGCGTGGGTACTCACTGTAAATATGCGTGATCGCCATGGACTGTCCGGCGATATCTACATTCTCGACGAGGAAATTGAGGTGAGCCAGGTTAATATCCCCACGATCCTGGTTGTGAACTGGCGATGCAATGGCTGTCGTGGCATCCGTCACCATCGCCGGAGTGCCGGTGAGCGCGACAGTGGGCGCGGCTACGGAGCTACATCCAGATGCGAAACCAAGAAGAACAGAGAGCAGAAGCAAGCGAGGATACAGCCCGCGAAGTCGCATGCCCCGCCTGTTACTCACTTGCTTGCTTGCCGGGACAAGTTCTATTACCACCCCGTTGATCTGCGCAGTCCAGCTATGCAGCAATTCCATCCGCGTGCGCGCAGAATCGCGGCGTTCGAGATCGGAATCTTCCATGCCAGTTTCGCTGCCAAGTACTCCCAGCGAATGGAACTCCTCGGACTCAAGGGCAAACCTGTGCATCCGATTCACCTCGATCTGATCGGCGGGCGTCGGGCAACGGCGGCTATGATGCTGTGCAAATTGTTGGGGAGGAACGTTATCGCTTGGAGATGCGACTGCGGAGGAAACCGCGTCGATTCCGTTTGCGATAGTTGCTGGAGTGTGACATCCTGCAATGCGGCGCCACAGGAAAAACGGTTATCCAGTAAAAATACACGTAATTCTACGGCAAGTGCTTGCGGATATCATACGGTAAATCCATGGCAATGTCAACGTAGGGTTTTCCAGACTCTGCTCGGGAGCCAGTCATCTTTCTCGAAACTGATCCTAGCCCTTCCCTGTGCTCATACTCTTCTCCCTTGGCATTTGCCGAATATATTCGCCTGTGGTGCGCTACAATTCTGAGAGAAAGAGAGAACCAATCACGATGGGTATCATGATTCGAGCGGAATCGGTGGGGTCGAAGGTCCCTGGCGATGCTTTTTATGCAACCGTGCACAGCGCTTTCGAATCGGCGGCGAACTTGCGCGTGGAGGGCCTGGAATATCTGCTAACGCTCTTCGTTTCCGAAGATACCGATCTGCCACAGGGCATCCGGCTGCCGAGAGAAGCTGATCCTATCATCCCGGACCTGAAAGTCGGTCAGACGCTGCTCTACCAGTCTGGAAAGTTACATTGGGCTGGCGCGGAAATCGACCTGCACGAGGCGCGTCGCTATGACGGTGCGATCCCTCGGGCAGCCAAAGAGCCGTGGTCGCTGGAAGCGTTGTCCGCCTGGAAGACGGCCCGGGCTCTGCTAGTGCAGCGCCAGCAAGAAAAAGAGGCTGCGTTACGAGTCGTCGATGTAGAGGCAGAGCCACGAGAGCGGCGGCAAGGCGGATCCCATACTGGAGGCGTGGCGCAGGCTCTCAGCACGCTGGTCCTTGGCATGCAGCGTCTCGACGCCGAGCTGGCAAGGGAAGGCGTACGGAAACTCGTGGGGCTGGGCGCCGGACTCACGCCAACAGGAGACGATGTGCTAGTGGGACTGCTCGCGGCAACGTGGGCACATATCGAAACAGCGCCGCAGCGTGCTGCCTGGATGCAAGCCCTGACCGGGACAGTCAGGGAACAGAGCCACCGGACCAACGATATCAGCCGCTCGTACCTGGTGCTGGCAGTGGAGGGTCAATTTTCCAGTAGTCTCGCCGCCCTGGCGAGGGCGATTTGCTCCGGGTCCTCACCGGAAACGGTACACGAGGCTGCCGAAGTTGCCTTCCGGACCGGCCACACCTCAGGCCTGGATGCTGTCACCGGGCTGCTGGCGGGGCTGGCTGCTTGGAATGAGAATTGATTGTGGATGGGAAGATGAAATTTTTCGCTTCCTGCTCAAGAATGCAAAACAAAATTGTTTGCAGAGTATATTAGACTGGTATATCGAACGAGTGAGTCGAACCATATCTGTCATTGGACAATCTATTGAGTTATCACCGGAACTCAGGCTGATAGCACCTAATCATGATATAAATTGCACTGTCCCATCGTTCCCCAAAATGACCTTTGGCATGGATCCTGTGTCTACTCCTATGAATCTTAAAGCTGATCTCAGCGCTCTGCTGGATCCAAAACGTGTTCTTACCCGCCCGCTCGACCGTATTGCGTTCGCCAGTGACGCTTCCTTCTATAGACTCATTCCTCAAGCCGTCGTACATCCGATTTCCCTTGAAGAAATCAAGAGGCTATTCGCATACAGCCAGCAGCAAAAACTACCGCTGGTCTTCCGCGCGGCTGGAACCAGCCTCTCCGGCCAATCGATTACAGATGGCATTCTGGTCAATCTGTCCCGGTCCTGGGGCAAGATCCAGGTCGAAGATGGCGGGGAGTCAATCCGCTTAGG
>DAITPI010000528.1:0-3041 GCA_036833655.1 Anaerolineales bacterium
CAGCGCGGGGTCCAGATTCCCCTGAACGGCGACATCCTGCCCGAGGAGCGCCCAGCCATCGTCTAGCGGGATGCGCCAGTCGAGACCGATCACGTCACCACCGGCGCGCTTCATGAGCGGCAGTAGCGTGGTGGTGTTCGTCCCGAAATGGATGACGGGCACGCCCTCAGCCCGGGCAGCTGCCAGTACCTGCTGTGAATAGGGCAGCACGAAGTTCTCATAGTCCTGCGGGCTGAGGGCGCCCACCCACGAATCAAAGACCTGGACCGCCTGCGCGCCAGCACGGATCTGCGCGACCAGGTACTCCGCCAGGACGTTCGACAATCTCTCCAGCAGCGCGTGCCAGACGTCCGGCGACGAGTACATCATGCTCTTCGTTTTGAGGAATTCGCGAGAGGAGCCGCCTTCGATGATGTAGGAGGCGACCGTAAACGGCGCCCCGCAGAAGCCAATCAGCGGCGTCTCATTCAGTTGCTTACGCAGGATGCGGATCGCTTCCATTACGTAGCCGAGGTCGGTTTCCGCGTCGACGGGTCTCAGCGCCTGCACATCGTCCAGCGTGCGTACGGGCTTGCCAATCACGGGGCCCTCGCCTTTGGCGAATTCCAGCCCGAGTCCAAGCGGGATGACCGGCAGGAGAATATCGGCGAACAAAATCGCGGCATCCACCCCTAGGGCACGAACCGGCTGGAGGGTCACTTCGGCAGCGAGCTCCGGTTGATAGCAGATCTCCAGCAGCGAATACTTTTCCCGGATGCGGCGATACTCCGGCATGTAGCGCCCCGCCTGGCGCATGAACCAGACCGGCGTCCTATCCACGGGCTCGCGGCGACAGGCGCGTAGAAAGCGATCGTTCATCTCCATAGCTTCAGCGTCTCCTCGGCGGGATGGTAAATCGCGGTGTGCAAAGGCGTATCCTTCGAGGTAAAGCGACGCGCCTCGGTATCGCGCAGCTCGTTGACGAGATCGGAGAAGCGGGCGAGGTCATCGGTTTCGTAGACGACCACAAATTCCTGGTTCTGCAATCCGAATGAATACAACAGCAGCTGGCGGATGTCCTCAAACTGTTTGCCAATGCGGATATGCTCGTTCATCATGCCCTGGCGCGCCTCCCGGCTCATCAGGTACCACTCCGTCGTCTTACTGAACGGGTAAATGATCAAATAAGGTTGACGCGTTTCCGCAAACGGGTCGATCTCCTGTTTGGAGCGCGCCTTCGAATATTGCGAAGGACGTGTGAAGCCCCAGAGTGAATCTCGGACCTCGATCAGAGAGCGGTAAGGATTGTTGGCAAGGGCAAGCCGTTCGAAGAACCGGGCCGCATCTCCTTTGTCATCGGCGGTCCGCGCCGACCAGACGATCAGATCAATGCCTGTCTCTGTCGCCTGGAAGAGGTCCACGCGCTGCGCGGCTGCACAGAGCCCCTGTAGCCAGCCTCGATGGAACTCTTCCCGCTCCCTGGTGGACAACGACCAGTAAGGCTCCTTGAACGAGATCAAGGAGTAGTGATTGAGGGTGCGATGAAGTACTTCTTCCTTTGAATTCGTAACCATTAAGCTCCTTTTGGAATATAGGAACAAGCCGGGTCCGTCTCGAGATAATCGCCGGTGATGCCGTAGGCGCGACCGCGCTGGCCGCCGCACACGTCGCGATACTCGCAAGCGCCGCAGCGTCCCTTGATCATGTCGGGGTTGCGCAAATCCGTAAACAGCCGTGAGTGGCGATACACTTCCACCACATCGTCCGTACGCACATTGCCAGCCGTGATGGGCAGAAATCCAGAGGGTTGGATTTCCCCAATATGGGAAATGAACAGAAAACCATTGCCGTCATTGACGCCGCGGGTGGGACGGTTAAGTCCATCGGCATACTGAAATCCCGCGCCCTGGAAGGTCACTGGCGAGCCATTGCCCTGTTCTGCTTTCCGGCGCTCGATCGCCACGCGGCGGTACATCGGTGCGGCGGTCGCCTTGATATCGAAAGGAGCGGTCTTCGATAGATCGTACAGCCAGTGGAAGATACGCTCGTGCTGCTCGGGTGAGATCATCCACTCCATCTGGGCGCGCCCCGTGGGCACAAGGAAAAAGACAGACCACTGCACCGCGCCTACATCCTGAATGAACGGGACCATATCCGCCAGCAGATCGACGTTGTAGGTGGACACCGTGGTATTGACCTGCGCACTCAAGCCTGCGGATTGGGCATTGCGCAGGATGTTCATGGTTCGCTGCCAGGAGCCAGGCACCTGGCGAAAGGCATCGTGCGCTGCTGCCGTCGGCGCATCCAGACTGAGAGCAATTCGGCGTATGCCTGCCTGGCGCGCTTTTTGTAGCCGCTCCGGCGTCGGCAACGCAGTAGCGGTCGGTGTCAGCGAGCAGCGCAATCCCTTCTGGGTGGCGTACGCGATCAGTTCGAACAAGTCCTTGCGCATCATCGGGTCGCCGCCGGTGAAGATCAGGATCGGGTTACCAAATTCCTTGATGCGATCGATCAAGCGCAACGACTCATCGGTGTTGAGCTCGCGCGGGTCGGCGCGGTGCTGGGCATCTGCCCGGCAATGGACACAGGCGAAGGCACAGGCACGCGTGATTTCCCAGGCGATCGTAAAAGGCGATTGGCTGAAATCCGCCACTTCCATGCGTTGGTCGTGCAGACTGCGTTCGCTGGCGGCTCGTTCGGTGAGGTGTGTCGTTGTGCTCATGTTATCTCCAAGAGTCTGAAGTTTCATCGCAGAGGCGCTGGCTGCAGCAATCGCATACTGGCAGGTTACTTGAGATTGCTTCGTCGGGATCTCGATGCTACGCATCTCGACCCTCCTCGCAATGACACGCCACTTACTTCAACCACTTCGCCGCTTCCACGGCATGATAGGTCAGGATCAGGTCGGCGCCGGCGCGCTTCATGGCGGTCAGCGTTTCGAGGGTCACCCTGGCTTCATCGATCCAGCCATTCGCCGCCGCGGCTTTGATCATCGCGTACTCGCCGCTGACGTTATAGGCTGCCATCGGCAATTCCGGGAAGGCGTCCTTGACCAGGCGGAT
>DAITPI010000529.1:0-3039 GCA_036833655.1 Anaerolineales bacterium
CTGGGCGTGGGCAAAGGGGCGCGCGTAGTGCTCCTCATGCCGAATGTGCCCCAGGTGATAATTGGCTTCTACGGCACGATGAAGGCGGGCGCGACCGCGGTCTTTGTCCCGCCGGTGATCGAGCCGGAAGAGGTGGTGCGGCAGGTGAAGGACGCGGAGGCAAGCGTGCTCGTGACGCTCTCCATGTGGGCCGGACTGGCAAAGCAGGTCCGTGACACAAGCGGGGTCCCGCACGTTGTGTTAACGGACCCGGGCGATTATTTGTCTCTGCCGAAGCTGCTGCTCTCCCGCTGGCGGAACCGCAATTTCAAGCTCCCGAACTCCGTGCAGTGGACCGATTTCCTGGGGGGTCGTAGCAACAAATCGCCGAGCGTACCGGTCGAGCCGCTTGACCTGGCGGTCATCCAGTATACGGGTGGAACCACGGCCCAGTCGAAGGGTGTGATGCTCTCGCACCGCAACCTGGTGGCGAACGCCCTGCAGACCCGTCACTGGTTGCCTGAGGCAGAGGAAGGTCGCGAGCGGTTCTTGTGCGTGGTGCCGATCTTTCACAGCTATGGTCTGACCGGCGCCATGAACGTGCCTGTGTCACTGGGCGCGGCGTTGATCCTCAAGCCGCAGTTTCAGGTGCTGGACATTCTCAAGACGATCAAGCGTTACCAGCCGACCGTTTTCCCGGGCGTGCCGGCAATGTACATGGCGATCAACAACTTCCGTGGGGCGCGCAATTACGGGATCAAATCGATCAAAGCCTGTATTAGCGGCTCAGCCCCTCTTCCTGTTGAGGTGCAGGAATCGTTCGAGAAGCTGACCAGGGGCCGGCTCGTGGAGGGCTATGGGCTGACCGAGGCCTCTCCCGTCACCCACGCCAACCCCCTGGACGAAAAGCGCAAGGTGGGTACAATTGGCATCCCGCTGCCCTCGACGGAAGCAATGATTGTCGACCTGGCGCGGAAGGGCAAGGAAGTCAAACAGGGCCAGATCGGCGAGCTAGCCGTACGCGGTCCGCAGGTGATGCTGGGCTACTGGCGAGACGCCAGGGCAACGGAGGAAGTCTTGATGCAAGACGGTCTTGGAGGGCCGTGGCTGCTGACGGGCGACATCGCCCAGGTGGATGAAGACGGCTACTTCCGTATGATCGCCCGCAAGGCGGACATGTGGTACCCGAGCAAAGGCAAGAAGCAGCCTGCCTTCCCGCGCGATATTGAGGAGGTTCTGTACGAGATCCCACAGGTCAAAGAAGTGGCGGTGGCTGCCGTGGCGGGCCGGCCCTTTGCCTTTGTGATCGCGGGCAAAGAGCCGCCGGCGCCGAAGGCGGTCATCGAGTATGCCAGACGCCGCCTGCCCCCACACCTGGTGCCGCGCTTCGTCATCTTTATGGACGACTTCCCGCGGACATTTATTGGCAAGGTCCTGCGCAGGGAGCTGGCGAAACGATATGAGAGGCACACGGAGCAGGCTGGTGAGGAATCCTGAATGAAGCCGGTTGGTCAAAAATCATGAATGAGGTTTTGGAAAACATTTCTATCCCCTCCACTGCGAATTATGTTTGCGAGGGCAGCGGCGCGCCGGTTATCCTGGTCCATGGCCTGGCTGCCTCGCTGCACGATTGGGATGATCTGAGCCCGGTCTTGTCGGCAAATGGATACAGCACCTATGCGGTCGATCTACTCGGACACGGAGATAGCCCCAAGCCGGGCTCGCGCGCCTACCAGATGGACTGGATCTTCGAGCACTTCTTCGACTGGATGAAATCGCTGCATCTGACCGAGCCGGCGATCCTGATCGGCCACTCCATGGGCGGGCACGTTGCCCTCGAGTTCGCGCGGCGCGTCTCTGCCTGGACGCGTGGACTGATCCTGGTTGCGCCTTTTTATTCGCGGACCCAGCTGCCTTTCCTGCTTCGCCATACGTACGGGCGCAGCACCCTGAGTGAAACGATTGTGGAGAAGACCCCCGACTGGCTATTCCGTCTTGTTGTCGAAATGTCCAGCGTGGCGATCGGTCACGGCGTGGGGGCTCTGCGCTCGCTGCCGGAGAGAGCCCGTCTGCAGAGTGTCCTCGATTACAAGCGCACCGCGCCCGGCATCTATCACGTGCCCAATGTCATCGCCGATCTAACACGGCGCCTGCACGAGATCAATGCACCGACCCTGGTGGTTTGGGGCGATCGGGATAAGACTCTGACGCCCTCTTCCTTTCCGCGGCTGGTCGAGGCGTTGCCCAGAGGTCGAGGCGAGGTGTTGCGCGCCGGGCACGTCCTGCACCAGACGCATCCCCAAGAGTTCAATCAGATCGTACTGAAATTCTTGAAAGAGCTCGTATAGGTCACGCCTGTGGCGAGACAACCTCGGAGATTGGCGGGCTGCAATCCCGCCCTACTCTTGTCACCCTGCAAGCGTGACCGACTTTAGAAACCTGCCCTGTCTTGCCTGGCGAGCCGCTTTGCCTGCGAGATCAAATCGTTCTCATTCTGCAGCCGTCGCACCTGGCTTCCGAGGATATTCTCCAACTCCTCCACGCCCAACCGCGAGAGCGCAGCAAAGGTGAAGACCCCGGCGTTATTCAGCTTTCGTTCGATCGCCGGACCGATGCCGCGAATGACCTTCAAATCGTCTTTCAGTTCTTCGGTGGCGCCTAACGTGGATGGCGGCACCGGCAGGTCCTCCTGCCCGGGTGGGGGCGTTACTGCCATCTCGGCAGCTGGCGCGGGCTGAGCTTCCGTCCGCGTCATGGATTTCATCTGGAGTGATTTTGGCTCCAGCTGCATTTCGAGGACGCGGATATAATCTTGCAGAGATGCATTCTCATCCTGCAGATCTTCCATGACATTCCGGCGGTAGATGCGATCGAATGCAACCTTCAGGAACCATCCGTAAAGCAATCCGAAGATGAATACTTTGAGTGCTCTCATCTTGAAAACCTTTCTCCGAGTTTGTTTGCGGGGATACGCGTGGCTTTGCCGCCTCATGTTATCACAGGATGGTTCAAAACCCCTCTGGAAATTTTAAGGTTGATCCCCCGCCTGTCCTCTTGTAT
>DAITPI010000530.1:0-3038 GCA_036833655.1 Anaerolineales bacterium
CTTCATCTGCAGGGCAATGATGGGATGATTCTCACTCGTGTTCGAGCCCGTCACGAGGAAGACATCGTTGAGGATGACCTGGGAGGCGGTGTTGCTCATCGCCGAAGAACCGATCGCCTGCTGGAGCGCCACCACCGACCCTGCGTGACACAGACGCGTGCAGTGATCAACGTTGTTGGTGCGGAACAGGGCGCGATACATTTTCTGCAGGAGATAATTATCTTCGTTGGTGGCCTTGGCGCAGCAGTAAACAGCCATCGCATCCGAGCCGTCGCGCTGGTAGATCCGGACGAGATTGTCGGCGACGAGGTCCAGGGCGGTGTCCCAGTCCGTTTCGACCCAGTCCCAGTCATTAGAGACTTGCGAGTGAGAAATTGGTTGACCCGCGGTGCTGATCGCGAAGACCTGCTCGCGTCCCTCGGGCTTGGGCTTTCCTTCGAGGAGATAGCGCCGCGCCAGGGGAGTCGTGACCCGCTTGGGGTGATACACATAGTCAAACCCAAACCGCCCCTTCACGCACAGGTTGCCATGATTGACCGGCGAGTCGAACGGTGATGTGACCTTAAAGATGTGATCATCCTTGACGTGGAGCTGCAACGTGCAGCCTACGCCGCAGTAAGGGCAAATGGTGGTGACAATACGGTCGGGTTTAATCATATCCACTCTCCTGACCTATCCCCCCGACCCCCTTTCCTTGAGGAAAGGGGGAGTCGGTCTCCCCTTCCCTGTTAGGGAAGGGGCGGGGGTTAGGTTAATTATTTCTGGCATTCTTCTACGATCTTGTTCAAAACGTCTTTCAAGTTATTCGTTATTTCTTCATTCGTAAATCGGACAATCCGAAGCCCAAGGGATATCAAATACTTTTCACGCTCGGCATCATAGTCTTGTTGAAACTCATGGACGTCTCCATCCACTTCCACGATCAATTCATGCTGATGACAATAAAAATCTGCAAAATACCCGTGAATTATTTGCTGCCTGCGAAAGTGCAGGCCGTTCAAACGATTGGCCTTCAGACATTTCCACAATATCTTTTCTGAAGGCGTCATCACGCGCCGTAATTCTTTGGCACCTTCAACCTGCTTGGCAGAAATCTTCTGTCCACGAACAATATTCTTTACAGGCATCCAGCTCCTTCTGCCTTCCAGGTGACGACAGGAATAATTGCTCAGTCAGGTCTTTCTTTCCTTCGCTTTCTACCCGTATTCAGCACACTGATTTCCTGTGGGCTCATGCCCTGCTCCAGCAAGAACTCACGCTTGGGCTTCAACGCGCCGGTCGGACACACGCCCACACACTGCCCGCAGAGCACACAGGTCGTTTCGGGGATGGAGCGGTCGAAGAACGTGCCGATCTGGGTCTCATAGCCGCGGCCTTCGAAGTTGATGGCGTAGGTGTACTGGGCATCCTCCGCACAGACCTGCACACAGCGCCAGCACAGCAGGCACTTCGAGTAGTCGCGGATGTACATCGGGTTGTCGTCTTTGAGGGGGATCTCGCGCCGTTCGGCATCGGGGAAGCGCTCACGGTTGGCGCCGTATTCGTCCATCATCGCCAGGATCTCCGGCGCGTCAGAGAGGTCCATGGTGGACGAAAGCATCTCCAGAATAGTCCGGCGCGCCCGGTCGACCCGCTCGGTGCGGGTCTGGACCTTCATGTCTTTCGTCGCCTGGACAATGCAGGCGGGCTGGAGCAGTCGCATCCCCTCGACCTCGACCACGCAGATCCGGCAGAGGGCGTTGGCCGTCGTCGCTTCGTGAAAGCAAATCGTGGGGATCTCGATCCCATTTGCCTGTGCAACCTCGAGCAAGGTACTGCCTGGTTCTGCGGCTATTTCTTTTCCATCGATCGTTAATGTGAGTGTCATAGGCGCCTTAACCACATCGTGGTATTGCGACATTGATGTCGCGCTACGTTTCATTGAACATCTCCGGCCACAGCCGGATCGCGGATAATACGGCGCTGGCAGCCGTTTGGCCCAGACCGCACAAGGAGGCGTCGGTCATCGTCCAGCCAACATCCTGGAGACGGATCAAATCGCCTTCCAGGACCTGCCCCGCGGCGACGCGCTCGAGGATCTCCTTCTGGCGCTGCGTGCCCATCTGGCAGGGATAGCACTTGCCGCAGGACTCGTGGGCAAAGAAATGGCCCAGCCGCCGCAGGACATCGCGCATGTCCCGGGTCTCGTCGAAGACCATCACAACGCCAGAACCCAGCGGCAGCCCGGCTGAGCGCAAATCTTCGAAGGTCATCTTTACGTCGAGGTGCTCAGGTGTGGCAAATCCGCCGGCTGCCCCGCCAAACAACACAGACTGTAGCTGCTTGCCTCCGGCGATACCGCCGGCCATGTCCAGCAGCTCGCGCAGGCTCACGCCGAAGGGGACTTCATATAAGCCGGGCTGCGCCACGTCGCCCGAGACGCAGAATAGCTTGGAACCTGGCGATTTTTCGGTGCCGATCCTACGATAGTCCGCTGCGCCCCGTGCGATGATCAACGGGACATTGCAGAGCGTTTCCACGTTATTGATCACGGTCGGCTTGCCGAACACGCCATGCGTTGTGGGGAAGGGTGGCTTGACGCGCGGGAAGCCGCGCTTGCCCTCGATCGACTCGAACAGGGCCGTTTCCTCGCCGCAGATGTAGGCGCCCGCGCCAACCCGCAGCTCGATGTCAAAGGAAAAGCCAGAGCCGAGGATGTCCTCCCCGAGCAGGTTGACTGCGCGGGCTTCGTCCAGGGCGTTCTCCAGGACCGGGAGAATGTACGGATACTCCGCCCGGATGTACAGGTAGCCCTTCCCTGCGCCGATGGCATAGCCCGCGATCGCCATGCCTTCGATAGTTCGGTGCGGATCGTCCAACAGGAGAATGCGGTCCTTAAAGGTGCCCGGCTCGGACTCGTCCGCGTTGCAGATCACATACTTTTCTGTCCCGGGCGCCTGTGCAGCTTCCTCCCACTTAATCCCGGTCGGGAATGCCGCCCCGCCGCGACCGACCAGCCCGGACGCCTTGATCTCGGCGACGATGTCTTCCCGTCGCAT
>DAITPI010000531.1:0-3032 GCA_036833655.1 Anaerolineales bacterium
CACGCCAACTGCCACACCTTGACGCATCGAACATCTGTGCTATACTTCGAGCCTACACAAAAATTGTCCATTAACTTTGTATTTGGAGAAGAAACCATGTCCCCTCGAAAATCAAAATCCGCCGCTGCTGACGAACAGATCGAAGTGCCGTCCCGGAACGTGGATGGCGCCAAGCGCGCCGTGCTTGACAAGGCTGTCGGCGATATTCTCAAGCGCTACGGCGACGGTTCCATCATGCGCCTGGGTGAGGCGCAGCACATGCAGACTGAAGCCTTCCCCACTGGCTCGCTCTCGCTCGATATCGCCCTCGGCGTCGGCGGCGTTCCGCGCGGGCGCATCACCGAGATCTATGGTCCTGAGTCTTCAGGCAAAACGACGATCTGCCAGCACATTGTCGCGGAAGCGCAGCGGATGGGCGGCGTGGCAGCCTTTGTGGACATGGAACATGCCCTCGACCCGGTCTACGCGGCGCGCGTGGGCGTGGATATCGACAACCTGCTCGTCTCGCAGCCGGATACCGGTGAACAGGCGCTCGAGATCACCGAGACTCTGGTCCGCTCTGGCGGCGTGGATGTGGTAGTCATCGACTCGGTAGCAGCATTGGTCCCGCGAGCCGAGATCGAAGGCGACATGGGCGATCCATCCATGGGTGTGCAGGCTCGTTTGATGTCTCAGGCGCTGCGCAAGCTTTCCGGGGCGATCAATCAGACCAAGACCGCCGTTATTTTTACAAATCAATTGCGTCAAAAGATCGGTGTCATGTTTGGCAATCCCGAAACCACCACCGGCGGACAAGCTCTTAAGTTCTATGCGTCTGTGCGCCTCGATGTGCGCCGCATCCAGGCGATCAAAGTCGGCGATGAGGTGATCGGTAACCGCACGCGCGTGAAGGTCGTGAAAAACAAAGTCGCGCCGCCGTTCCGCACCGCCGAGTTCGATATCATGTTCAACGAAGGCATCTCGAAGTCTGGCGATGTGCTCGACCTGGCGACCAAGTTCGAAGTTGTCCAGAAGCGCGGCGCATTCTTCTCCTATGGCGATATCCGTCTCGGTCAGGGACGCGAGAACGCCAAGGATTACCTGCGCCAGAACCCGGATTTGATGAACGAGATCGAAACCGTCATCCGGCAGAAAGCCCTCAGCGGCGAGATCGCTCTCCCACTCGATATGGGAGTCGAATCCGATGGCGGTGGCGGCGGCGTTTCCGCCCTGGAAGAAGAAGTATAAATTGCCCTGATGGGGCGACCCGATGGGTCGCCCCTTTTTTATTATGATGACACGTTGCAGCCCCCGGCATCCAGCAGGTCTCTCCGCGGTTCTCCTGATTCTCCTTTTGGCTGTGGCTTGTTCGCCGGCTGCCACACCCACGGCGTTTATCCCTCCCACGGCTCCCGCGCCGTTGATCGAGCCGACATTCATCATCCATCCCACCCAGGAAATCGTGATCGTCGAGTCCAGCCCGGTTCCCACCATTTTCCCCACCGTCAACCCGGCGGACTGTTCGAACAACCTGCGCTTCGTGCAAGACCTGACGATTCCGGACAATACCACCACCACCTTTGGATTGACTCTCGACAAGCAGTGGCTGGTGGAGAACAGCGGCACCTGTAACTGGAATGCTGACTATCGCCTGCGCAATATTGCCGGCGCATCGCTGGGCGCGCCGTCAGAGATCATGCTGTATCCGGCGCGCGCCGGGACGCAGGCCACCATTCAAATCTCCTTCACGACACCTTATGCCGAGGGCGTGTACGAGAGCGGCTGGCAAGCCGTTGACCCCGCCGGAAATTCTTTTGGTGAATCCATCTATCTCAGGATTGTCGTGCAGTAAGGAGGCAAAATGACGGAACCATACTCGGTCAATGATCATTTTGTGAACAAAGATCCTGCAGTTCGGGCGCTGTATGACCAATTGGTTGCGCTTTTGCGAACCTTTGGTCCGATTGAGGAAGACCCCAAGAAAACATCCATTCATCTCAATCGAAAATCTGCGCTGGCAGGTGTGGAAGCTCGCAAGAACTACCTGTTACTCAATATCAAGTCTGACCACAAGATCCAGAGTTCGCGCATTGCAAAGGCCGAGCAGATCTCTGCAAAACGGTTTTATCATAAAGTGCGGATTTCCGCGGCGACGGACTTCGATAAAGAATTAGAGGGTTGGCTGAAAGAAGCCTATCAGCTCTCGGAATGATTCTGAATCGAGCGGATAGCCGATAATGCACGACACACAAGACCTTCCTTCTCCGATCATCGCCATGGCATGGGCTGTCCTGGACCGCT
The DNA here is from genome assembly GCA_036833655.1 of Anaerolineales bacterium. Taxonomy (GTDB): domain Bacteria; phylum Chloroflexota; class Anaerolineae; order Anaerolineales; family Villigracilaceae; genus Defluviilinea. The sequence goes on from DAITPI010000531.1 coordinate 2,281, forward strand.
GGGGAGTGCAAGCATAGTGACGAGGCTCGACAACTACCGTCAGGAGCTAAGAAAGCTTGACGACTGGATTCCATTTCTGCGGAAAGAGTCAGGTCTGCCCGGACCTCGCGGCAACCTGGAACTGGCACACGCAGTGGCACAGGAGGGCAACCGGGCACAATTCGAACGACTGTTATCCTTTCAGGCGGAAGAAAACACCCCGGACGTATTCCTCGTCTTCTGTGGCATGATAGGACTGGGAAAGCTCGCAGCCCGGGAACCGGAGCTGTTCGCCCGCTTGCGCGCCTTTGCCTCAGACCCGCGCTGGCGGATCCGGGAAGCCGTGGCAACCGGCTTGCAGCTGGCGGGCGATCAGGATATGGAGCGATTGCTTGTGGAAATGCAAACGTGGAGCAAGGGAAACTGGTATGAAAAACGCGCCGCAGCCGCGGCGCTGGCAGAACCACGTCTGTTGAAATATCCAAAACATGCCGAACATGTCCTGCGAATTCTTGACGGCATCACTGCCCGGATGGAAAATGCGGAAGATGAAAAAGACGATGGATTCAGAATCCTGCGACAGGGAATGGCATATTGCTGGAGCGTGGCGGTAGCCGCGCTACCTGCGGACGGTAAGCCCCTCCTGGAAAACTGGCTGGACAGCCCGGACAAAGTTATCCGCTCGATCATGAAGGAGAACCTGAAGAAGAACCGATTGCTAAAAATGGACCCGGATTGGGTGAAGGAGTGCCTGAAGAAGTTGGAATGATTTA
>DAITPI010000532.1:0-3024 GCA_036833655.1 Anaerolineales bacterium
GGAATAAAACGGTCTCATGGATCTCTGCCGCGTTCTATGCGTTTGCGGGCGGGACGCGCTGGCTGTTGCTGCTCCTGCCAGGGACATTGTTGAACCGCGTCTCCTCCGCCCTGACCCTGATCGGCTCCGGGCGCGATACAGCCTCCACCCTGGTGGATAGTCTCGGGCGCTACTGGGAAGTCGCGGGCAGCGGCCCCATTCCTTTTCCCTTTGCGTTTGTCAATGGCGTCAATCCAACCGCGGTGATGGCGCACAACGGGTATGGCGTCTCGGCCCATCTGATCCTGATGTTGCTGCTGCTCCTCGCCGGACGTGAGACGACCTGGCGAGCTGCCATCCCGTTCACCGTCCTGGTAGCCTCTCTTGCGCTGGCGAACGAAGTGGATTTTGTGCTGCTTTACCTGGGAGTGATCCTGGTCGCGCTGATCTGGCTGGTACAAAAGAAAACGTTCCGCCTGCCTGCGTCGGCACGGGTCTGGATCGCAGTTGCCGTTCTGGCGGGACTCTTTGTCCTGATTCAGGGTGGCATGCCCACAGAGGTGCTGCGCGGGCGCCTGGATCCCTCCACGGCGCAGAGCGAGATCTATTTCAAGGTGGGGTTCTCCATCGTGCCGCCCACCGTGATCTCTTCGCATCTCGGCAAGATGTCCGTTCTCAACCCTTTCCAGCTGCTGGCGGCTTTGTTTGAGGTCGGTCCCATGGTCCTGGCTCTTCCGCTGGTTTTGCTGTGGGGCTACCGGGCGCTGGGGGAGGAAAAATGGTTCCAGGCGGCCCTGATCGCATCCGCGGTCCCCAGCCTGCTCTCGGTCTTTATCGAATATTCGGGCAACGCCGGGATCACAGCCACGACCCGGCTGCTGTCCAACCTGTTCCTTGTCTGCAAGATTTTCGCGGTCCCACTGGTCTGGGTCTGGCTGCAGAATCAGGCGGAGTGGAGGCGGCTCGTTGCCTATGGACTGGGCGCAATGGCTGTTCTGGGCGGTCTGCTGTTATTCGCCCTCCAGCTGATCGCCATCCCTCGGCCCGTGTACACGGAGTTCATCAGCGACATGGATGCGCGCTTCTATGAGCGCTACTGGGACCGGCTCTCGCCAGCCTCTGCCTGGGTCATCGACCCCATCTCTTCGCGCGCCCAGACCGTCTTTGGTCGCCAGGCGGCCTCGATGATCAACTGGGGAGTCAACACTCCCGAATACCTGGCGCTGCTCGAGAACCCCGACCCCTATCAATTGAACGCCGCCGGCTACCGCTATGTCTACGCGGACAAAGAGTACTGGAAACAACATGACGCGCTGCTCGAGCAGCCCTGTGTCCAGATTATGGAAACGGTGGAAGGTGTCGCGCAGGCTCGCAGCGGGCTGGCTCCGGATTTCCGGCGTCTGGCGGATATCTCTGCCTGTAAGTGACCCATAGTCAGATTAAAATGCGAACTCCAGAAGGAAGCCTTTGAGAAGATGTATCTCTTGAGCGAGGTCCAGATCCTGCCTTTGTTGGCTCTGCTCCTGCTGTGGGGGACCGGCGGCTGGCTGATGACGCTGCGTTGGTTTGACCTGGAGCCTCACGAACGCGGCTTTGTCGGTTTTGGCATCGGCCTGGTGCTCGCCAACTGGATGGCGAATTTCCTGGTGCGCCTCCTACCCATGAACGTGGTCTTCTGGGTTTCTGGACTGCTCACTCTTGCGGTGGGTCTCGTCTCTGCCTGGCCCTTGAACCGTGCGCTGATTCGCCCCGATCTCAAGACATCCATCCTCCGCTGGCTGTTGTTTGCCAGTGCCACGGTGCTCTTCACACTGATGGGTCGCGGGCTGGGCTTGTTCGACGACTTTCACAATCTCCCCACCACCTCGCTGATGGCAACCGGAGATATACCGCCGCATCTGCCGGGCTCTCCGGATGTGCGTTACGGTTACCATTATTTCCTGATCTTGCTGGGCGTCCAGTTCATGCGCGTGGCAGCGGCTGCCCCCTGGACTGCTCTCGACCTGGCTCGCGGTCTCACGCTTGCCCTGGCTACGGTCCTCGCCGGCCTGGTGGCGTGGCGTCTCACCCGCAGGCAGTTGGTGGCCTGGCTCTCCGCCCTCTTCTTTCTCTTTGCGGGCGGCACGCGCTGGCTGCTGTTGCTCCTGCCCGTTGCCTTGCTGAACAGGATCTCCGCCTCGATCACGCTGCTCGGATCCGCCAGGGATACTGCCTCCAGCTTTGCGGAGGCGCTTACCCGGCCCTGGAACGCCATCGGAAGCGGTCCAATTCCTTTCCCCTTCGCCTTTAGCAACGGTGTGCACGACCCTGCCATCATGGCGCATTATGGCTACGGCGTCTCGCAGGGCATGATCACGCTACTTCTGCTGTTGATCTCCGACCGGCAAAAGACCTGGAAGACCGCGGTTCTGTTTATCGCGCTCCTGGCATCTCTGGCATTGGCGAATGAGGTGGATTTCGTTCTTTTGTATTTCGGCGTACTTCTTGTCGGGCTCGTCTGGATTGCCCGGAATCGAAATGTCCGCTCACCGCGCTCTGCCTGGTTCTGGATCCTTGTCGTAGCCGTGGCCGGGATCGCGGCGCTGGTACAGGGAGGTTTCCTGACCGAGGCATTCCGCACGCGCATCGCGGGTGTCTCTCCCGAGGATTCCTACTTCACGGCGCGGTTTTTCCTCATCCCGCCCGCGATTATTGCCACGCATCTTGGGAAGCTGTCTCTCTTCAACCCGTACCAGTTACTCGCCGCCCTCTTCGAAGTGGGTCCGGTTGTCCTGGTGTTGCCCCTGGTTCTGCGCTGGGGCTACGCAGCGTTGCAGGAGCAGCGCTGGATCCATGCCTCGCTTGCTGCGGCGGCGATCCCCAGCCTGCTCTCGATTTTCCTCGAATATTCTGGCAATGCGGACATCACCGCCACCACGCGCCTGCTCTGGATCATGATCTCTCTCTGCAAAATCCTGGGCGTGCCGCTGGTCTGGCTGTGGCTGCGCGAGCAAGCCGAATGGAAACATATGCTCGCCCAGGGGTTGATCGCCATCACCATGTTTG
>DAITPI010000533.1:0-3008 GCA_036833655.1 Anaerolineales bacterium
TACTCGGTCAGGCGGTCGATGAGGATTGCCAGGACAACGCCAACGCCCACGGCCATGGGCAGACGCCACCAGCCTCCCCATTGATCCATCGCCGGCGTGTTCAGATAGAGGAAGCCCGCGATGAAGAACAGGGCAGCTGAGATGACGGCCGAGGTGAGGAAGCCGCTGAAGATCGCCTTCATGGCGTCCTCGCTCTTGCCTGTCTTGCCGGCCTTTACAAAGTATGTACCGATGATCGACGAGAGCACACCGATGCCACGCACCATCAGGGGGAAGATGATCCATTCGAGCTGACCGGTAAGGTGCCAGAGCGCCAGGCCGAGGATCAAGCCGGAGACGATTGTGACCTCATAGGATTCGAAGATGTCGGCAGCCATACCGGCGCAGTCACCGACGTTGTCACCCACCAGGTCCGCGATCACGGCCGGGTTGCGGGGATCGTCCTCGGGGATGCCGGCTTCCACTTTACCGACCAGGTCTGCTCCCACATCCGCCGCCTTCGTGAAGATTCCACCACCCACGCGCATGAAGAGCGCCAGGAGAGTTCCACCAAAACCAAAGCCAAGGAGCGCATCGGGAGCCGCAATGCCCAGGATGATGAAGATGATGGTCCCGCCAAGCAAGCCCAGGCCATCCGTCAGCATGCCGGTGATGGTGCCGGCGCGATAGGCAATCCGCAGCGCGTCCCCGAACGAGCGGCGCGAAGCCGAGGCTACGCGCACGTTGCCTTCCACCGCCATGCGCATACCGATCTGACCGACAGTCAGGGAGAAGCCTGCGCCCATCACGAACGCCAGAGCGCGGGCAATGCCGATCCACAGGCGAACGCTCGCCTCACTCGCACCCCGGAAACGCTCGAGCGCTTCCGGCGAGGGTGGCACAATATAGACGGAAAAGAAAAGTGCAACGGTGAGAATCGCAATTAAGGGCAAAATGGAGCGCAACTGGCTTCGTAAGTAAGCGTCCGCTCCATCTTTAATCGCACCCCAGACCTCCTGCATCTTTGCCGTGCCTTTATCTTCGCGCAGGATCTGATTGCGCAGGAAGACCGCATATAACAGGCCGATAATAGCGACGCCAAACACGGCCCAGATTGCGATCGCCTCAAAAGGTTGTAATCCTTCCATCGTGCTCATATGTGGGTGACTCCTCCCGAGAGATGAAAATATCGTCGTGCGTCTTGACGTGAATAGCAGGGGGATTTTACAGGCGCAAGAGGGATGTGTCAAGAAAAATAGACGCTTCGGCCCCTTGTTGACAGTCTTACCTAAATTTGATAAGATGTATCCACTTAAACTCCAAGAAGGAGAGTATATGTTAGAACAACTGGACACCAAAATCATAACAGAGACCGATACAGACACAGTTACATTATCGACGGCGGCATCTGATGCAATCAAAAATATCCTGACCGAGCGCAACCTGGACGGCTACGCCCTGCGTGTGTACGTGGCGAGCGGCGGTTGCTGCGGCGTGAATTTTGGGATGGCATTGGATAACAATATCCGCGATGTGGATACCACGTTTGAAGCCAATGGCGTGAAGGTCGTGGTGGACGAAGTCTCGATCGACTACCTGCGCGGCGCAAAGATTGACTTTGTCAATGACCCGGTCCGCGGGGCGGGCTTTGCTGTGGATAGCCCGAGCGCTCAGAGCCATAGCCATGAGCATGGCGAAGGCGGCTGCGCCTGCGGCGGCTCGTGCTCGTGCAATAACTAGCAGCTGACGTGCCAAGGAAGAGACCGAACCCAAAAGGTTCGGTCTCTTTTTTTGCCCTGAACAAAGTAAGCGCCTGTCCAGCGCAGTCGTGCCTCTTTTTGCGTCTTGGCGGGACAGTCTAGCAGATTATCTTCCCCGCAAGTAAGAGATGACCGCCCCGAGGAAGCCAAACAGGCCCAGCAACAGGATCAGCAGACCCGCGGGCACGCCGGTAAACGATGTGCTGGGCGTCTCACTGAACACAGGCTGTTCCAGAGGCGGAGGCGGTGTGAACGTTGGCAGGCGGGTTGGCGTCTGCTGCCCGATAAAGGCTGCCTCCAGCGTGGGGTTAATGGTTGGCGTGGAAATCGGCGTGGGTGTCGGAGGGATCTCCACCAGCGGCAGGCGCGCGCCGGGGGATAGCGAGACATACAGGCCGTACACCCAGCCGGTTGCGCCCTGCACGCCCGGATAAACGATCTGGATCCAATCTTCCCGGTCGCGGGCCCGGCCAATGGCGGGCGCCTTCTCGTTGCCGAGCAGCACGCCGATGGAAGGATAATCAAAGGAGCTGGGGCCGGCATAGACCCGGATCACAGGGATACTTTGATCGACTGTGACGACCGGTCCCACCGGAGTGCCCGTCACGGTGGGCACGGAGCCGGTCGGTTGTTGCGCCAGGACCGAGATCTCAGCTGGCTGGAACCATCCCAGGAACAGTAACCCGATCACCGCAACGCCCACAAGAACGACTCTGGTTACGCGCAGCATGGAACCTCGCTTCAGCGCCGGAGGATGTAGGACGCCAGCAAGCCCGCCCCACCAAGCAAGCCGAGCACAACGATAAAGATCCCGGTCGCACCCATGGATCCGCGCGGGCTGTCGTCGAACTGCGGTACTTCGAGAGGCGGGGGCGGAGTAAATGTCGGCAGGCGGGTCTGGGTAGGCTGGATGTTGAATTCCGCTGCCAGCGTGGGGTCGATGGTGGCAGTAGCAAGCGGGGTCGGCGTGGGAGGCGGCTCGAGCACCATGAGCTCGCCGCCGGAAATGGAGACAAAGGAGGAATAGACCCAGCCCGTCCCGCCAGGGTACGAGACCTGGATCCACTCCCGGCCCGGGGAAATACCCAGGGCTGGCACAACATCCCCCGGATTGAGCTGGCCAACGATCGGGTAGTCTCGGGTACTCGGTCCGCTGCGCACGTTGATCGGATCGCTGTATGTTACTGTAACAAATATCTCGGTTGGGGTGGATACATCCTAATAGGCGCCAGCCTGCTCCGTGGAGAAGAAGGTTGCCGCACCCAGGAT
>DAITPI010000534.1:0-3003 GCA_036833655.1 Anaerolineales bacterium
GAATGACCTCCCCCTGCGCGCCTTCTTCTTGGTGGTTGCCGCGGCAACATTCAACAAAAACGGTCCTCTCAACATCGGCATTCCGATCCTCGCCGACCGGCGCTTTCCGGAGGGCGCCGTAGCCTATGGCACGATCCTCTCGGCCTGGGGCGCGGGGTCGCTGGTCGGGATGGCGCTGGCAGGCATGCTGCCTCGCCCCGATCCCAGGCGGATGGGATCGATCCTGCTCGGTCTGGTCAGCCTGATGGGGCTCGGACTTGGCTTGCTTGGCGTTTCCACGTCCATGGTCCTGGCGGCAGCCATCGGGCTTGCCCTCGGTTCCCTTAAAGGCTATATCAACGTCTTCTTCACCACCTGGGTACAGAGCCGCGCTCCCAAAGCGCTGCTCGGCCGCCTGATGAGCCTGCTGATGTTCGCCAGCACGGGCCTGTTCCCTGTTTCCATGGCACTCTCCGGAGCCGCCGGCCGGGTGGATGTGACGCTCCTGCTCATCATTTCCGGCGGGATCGTAGCCCTGCTGGGCATGTTGATGACCTTGAATCCGGCCGTCCGCGCCATGGAGCCAGCCGCGCAGACGAGTGATTAATAGTAGTGGCGACTGGAGGCGCCGATCCAGCAAGAACGATTAAAGTCGCCACGATTGAAAAGGAGATTGACATGAACCTCTCGCCTCTTCTCTGGGCACTCGGCCTGCTCGCCGTGATCGTGATCGCCGTGGTGTCACTAGGCGCCCGCGCCAAAGCTCGCCTCAAAAGACAATTTCCACCTATCGGGCAAATGGTTGATATTGGTGGCTACCGCCTGCACATGTACATGGAAGGCGAAGGCAGCCCCACCGTGGTATTCGACGCGGGCGCCGGGGGCATTGGACTCACCTGGGAGCTTGTCCGCCCGGCGATCGCCGCGGTGACACGTACGGTTGTCTACGACCGGGCGGGGCTTGGTTGGAGTGACGCAAGTCCCAGGCCACGCAGGGCGGATGTGATGGCAGAAGAGCTGCACAGCATGCTGGTCAACGCCAGCGTGTCTGGCCCCTATATCCTGGTCGGGCACTCCCTCGGCGGACCGGTCGCCCGGCAGTTCGCCGCAAACTACCGCGATGAGGTTGCCGGGCTGGTCATGGTGGATTCCGCCCACGAGCAGCAGGTCAGGCGCTTCCCGGAGCGGCTGGTGAAGATGGTCAGCTCGATGATGGGCATGTTCACGCTGATGAAGCTGTTGAGCAAAGCCGGCGTACTGGCGCTCAACCCCAAGATGATTCCTATCGGCGATAAGGGTAGGCTCCCCGAGCGGACCCTGCAGATGGCCCAGGCTGCCATTGCCCCCAGCGACAGCCACCTCGAGGCGATGATCGCCGAGACGAAGAGCGTCAATGCCGCGGAGACTCAGCCGGTCGAGAGCCTCGGCGACCTGCCTCTCACCGTGATCAGCCACGGGCAGTTGGATGCCGATGCCGTGCCCCCCAGCCTCGGACCGGAGGTCCGCCAGCAATACGAGCGCGTCTGGCAAGAGCTGCATCGGGAGATCACGGCGCTCTCCAGGCGGGGGAAGCGGATCGTTGCCGAGAAGAGCGGGCATAATGTCATCTTCGACCAACCTGAGATCATCGTCGAAGCCCTTGTAGAAATGGTAAGTTCAGCAAGGAAACAAGCCGAAGCATCCGAACAAGCAGTTGCTCTGGCAGAATGAATGCATCTTGCCACTGCGCCGATCCCTACGTCATTTGACGTACAAAAGACTGCTTGCAAAAGCAGCCCTTTGTAGGATGCCAGTTGCGTCATCGTGCCGATGTGATCGAAATAGACAAACACTAGAATAGGCTCAAGATCATTCCTGGAAAGGAGCCATAAATATGAAGACAAGTCGATTGCAACGCGCTTTACCATTCTGGTTTGGACGGTTCTCTGTTCGAGTGCTCGTCTCGCTGCTGATTCTTGTTGTTATCACGATGGTGGCAGGCGCGATAGCACGGGCCGACCTTAAAGCCAAATATCTACCTCCCGGTCAAATGGTGGATGTCGGCGGCTACAAACTTCATATCCATTGCATCGGTGAAGGCGCACCTGCAGTGATTCTGGATGCCGGGAACGGCGAATCCAGCCTGGACTGGTCCTTGGTGCAGCCCGAGGTTGCCAAGTCCACGCGAGTGTGTGCGTACGACCGGCCTGGATATGGCTGGAGCGACGCGAGCCCATTGCCGCGGACGCCCAGATCAAACGTGAAGGAGTTACATACGCTTTTGATCCATGCTGGCATCCAGGGTCCGTATATTCTGGTCGCTCACTCGTATGGAGGACTGGTAGCTCGTCTTTACGCCCACACCTATCCCAACGAAGTGGTGGGCATGGTCCTGGTAGATACTCCCGCTGATGATCTGCTTGTCCGCTTGCCCTCCAACGGCAGGGCTGTTTTCCTCAAGAGCGTGGCGCAGGGGATGCAACAGACGCGCCTTGGCAAGGCGTTGGAAGCACTGGGTATTCTGCCTCTGTTTCCGTCGATCATTCCAGTCCATTCCAAATTGCCTCCGGAAGTTGCCATGACCGAACGAGCTCTCGCCGCATCGGATAACAGGTTCTTCGAAGCGTATGTAGGCGAGCTTTCCGCCTATGAGGAGAGCTTCTTGCAGATGCAGGCGGCTGGCATAACGACGTTTGGCGAAATCCCCTTGAGAATCTTGAGCCGCGGAAAGCCGCAAGCCGGGTTCAATGAAGAGTCCGAGAGGACCTGGCAGGACTTGCAAATCGAAATGACTTCCCTTTCCTCGAACGGAAAACGGATAGTCGCAACACAAAGCAGTCATTTTATTCAACTGGAGCAGCCCGATCTGGTGATCGGCGCAATTCAAGATGTCTTGTCCGCTACCAGGAAGTAATGCACAACGGTTTAGCAACAAACAGATGCAGTTTAGAGAAATTAGAGAAGGAGACTCCTATGTCCGTGACAGCTCTCGAAACAACGTTTTTCCGAAACGAGCAACCGTGGTTCAGGCTTGGCGCAATTTCT
>DAITPI010000535.1:0-2993 GCA_036833655.1 Anaerolineales bacterium
GTAATCACAGCCTGCGCCGCGCAAGATCGCCTCCATGGCGCTGCCCTTCGTGAGACTGCTTTCCAAAAGGGTAGTATCCTCTGAGTCGCCAGCGTCAAGGAAGAGACAATATCCGCCGGCTGCTTCTACTTCCCGGCGAATTTGCCGGGCGAGGGTCGCGATCCGGCTGAGCTGTGACACACGCCCGTGCAAATCGTTGATATGGAGGAGGGTGAGGTTAATCATGGTGATGATTTTACAGGAAACCCATCTGCGCCGGGACCGGCAGTTGCCCAATGGTAAAATGGATTATCCTACTTGAACAGGGAGCATATGACAGACGATCTGCAAACTCGTGCAATTAATACCATCCGCTTCCTGGCGGCGGATGCCGTACAGAAAGCGAACTCGGGTCATCCAGGGCTGCCCATGGGCGCGGCTGCGATGGCATACACGCTGTGGACACGCCACTTGCGACATAATCCACAGAACCCGAAGTGGGCGGGGCGCGACCGCTTTATCCTGTCCGGCGGTCACGGTTCGATGCTGCTTTACGCCTTGTTGCACCTGACCGGCTACGATCTGTCGCTGGAGGATATCGAGAACTTCCGCCAGTTTGGGAGCCGGACGCCGGGTCATCCGGAATATGGGCTGACCCCTGGTGTAGAGACAACCACGGGTCCCCTCGGGCAGGGGTTTGGACAGGGCGTAGGCATGGCAATGGCGGCTACTCACCTGGCGGCGGAATTCAACCAGCCGGGGTATGAGATCTTCCAATCGTATATCTATGGCATTGTCACCGACGGTGACTTGATGGAAGGCATCTCTTCTGAGGCGGCCTCGCTGGCAGGCCACCTTCAGCTGGGCCGGATCATCTATCTCTACGATGACAATCACGTCTCGATCGATGGCTCCACCGATCTTGCCTTCACAGAGGATCGTGGTGGGCGCTTTGCCGCCTACGGCTGGCATGTACAAACCGTCGCGGATGGAAATGACGTGGAAGCCATCGATGCCGCCATCCGAGTTGCCAAGGCCGATCCGCGCCCGTCTTTGATCGCGGTCCGCACGACGATCGGGTTTGGAGCGCCGCACCGGCAGGGCACCTCGAAAGCCCACGGCGAGCCGCTCGGCGATGAAGAGCTGAACGCGGCGAAGGAAAACCTGGGCTGGCCGCTCGAACCTCGCTTCCTCATCCCTGGTGATGTCCTGGAGTTCTATCGCGAGGCTGTGGAGCGCGGTCGCGAGAGCGAGGCAGACTGGATGAAGCGTCTCGAGGCGTACGGGCAAGCCTTACCGGAACAGGGCGCTGAGCTGCAAAGACGGCTGGAGCGTCAACTGCCCGAGGGCTGGGACGCGGATCTACCATCCTTCCCTACAGATGCAAAAGGTATGGCAACCCGCTCTTCTTCGGGGAAAGTGCTCGACGTATTAGCGGCCCGGCTGCCTGAGCTTGTAGGCGGCTCGGCGGATCTCACGCCCTCCAATAATACAAAATTCGACGAAGCCGGCGATTTCCAGAAAGACAACCCGGGTGGGCGCTATTTTCGCTTTGGCGTCAGGGAACACGCTATGGCGGCGGCTCTCAACGGGCTGAACCTGTTTGGCGGACTCATCGCTTATGGTGGGACATTCCTTGTCTTTTCCGATTACATGAAGCCAGCCATCCGTATTGCCGCGTTGTCCGGCATCTCGACCATTTTCGTTTTCACACACGATAGCATCGGACTGGGGGAGGACGGCCCTACGCACCAGCCCATCGAGCACCTGATGGCATTGCGGGCTGTTCCCAACCTTACCGTGATTCGTCCCGCTGACGCCAACGAGGTCGCGCAAGCCTGGAAAGTCGCCCTGACCCAGAAGCACCGGCCCACCGCCCTGGCTCTGACTCGGCAGACTGTCCCCACCCTGGAAGGGACGGCCACGGGCAAGTTGAGCAAAGGCGCGTACGTATTGAAGGACTTCGGCGAGAATCCCGGCCTGATCCTGATGGCAACGGGTTCCGAGGTGAGCCTTATTTATGAAGCGGCAAGCAAGCTGTTTTCGGAAGGCATCGCTGTGCGGGTCGTTTCCTTCCCGAGCTGGGAGCTGTTCGAAGGGCAGGATGAAGCCTATCGGGAATCCGTGTTGCCGAAGGCGATCACGGCGAGACTTGCCGTCGAAGCGGGAGCAACGCTCGGCTGGGAACGTTATGCCAGCTCTGTGATCGGGCTTGATCATTATGGCGCCTCCGCTCCGTACAAAGTCATTTTTGAGAAGTTTGGATTCACTATTGAGAATGTTGCCAGGCGGGCAAGAGAATTGCTCGTCAAGGATTCATCCAGCTCGACCGCTGGGTGAAGAGAGGGAAGTACCCATGAAAGTTGCCGTCGGGTTTGACCATGCGGGATTTCCGCTGAAGAAGACTGTACTCGATGCTGTTCGCGATGCCGGGCATGAGCCCATCGACCTGGGCACGGATAGCGCCGAGCCGGTGGATTTCCCCGATTACAGTGAGAAGGTGGGACGGGCCGTCCAAACTGGAGAAGCAGAGCGAGGAATTCTGGTCTGCGGCTCCGGCGTCGGCGCCTGTATCGCTGCAAACAAGATGAAAGGGATATTTGCCTCCATTTGCCACGACACCTATTCGGCTGCGCAGGGCGTGAAGCACGATGACATGAACGTGCTGTGCCTCGGCGGTCGCGTGATTGGGCCAGAGTTAGCGGCGACGCTGGTAAATGCCTTCCTGGATGCGCGCTATCTGGGGGACGATCCCGGTGGCGAGCGGCTTGCCAGGCGGGTTGGAAAAATTAGAAAGATGGAACAGGAAGGCTAAGACTCTCCCTGTTGCTTTGTCTTTCAAGGATGATGAATTATGAACCCCATTGAGAAACTGACGTCTCTGGGCCAGTCCATCTGGCTCGACAACATCCAGCGCAGCCAGCTGGAGAACGGTGAACTCAAAGCCATGATTGCCCGCGGCGATATCCGTGGCATGACGTCCAACCCGACGATCTTCAACAACGCGATCGCGA
>DAITPI010000536.1:0-1463 GCA_036833655.1 Anaerolineales bacterium
ACGACAAGTTCGCGATGGACCCCGACAAGTGGAGGCGCATGGTCGAGGAGACACGCCTGCTCGAGCGGGCTCTGGGCTCTGCGGACAAATTCATCGCGGCGAACGAGAAAGATACCTCGGTCGTCCAGCGACGTTGTCTGCGCGCGGCGCGCGATATCCAGGCGGGCGAGGTCTTCATCCGGGACATGATCGACGTGCTGCGGCCTGCCACGCCTGGCGCGATCAAGCCGGATCAGATCGAGAACGTAATCGGCACAAAGGCGTTGCACGATTTCAAGTACGGGCAGGAATTGCGTTGGACAGATCTGGGCGCATAGTGTTTTCGGTCATTGCGAGCCTGAGCGGTAGCGAACGGCGAAGCAATCTCATATCATGAAGATTATCTACTTCTCAAGGACGTATACGCCCCACGATTATCGCTTCCTCTCTTCGTTGTCGAACACGGAGCATGAAGTCCACTATTTGCGGCTGGAGGTGAGCAAGCGCCAGACGGAGGATCGAGCCGTCCCCGAGAATATCCGCCAGATCCTCTGGGCAGGTGGGCAAGGAGAGTTCCGCTGGCGTGACCTGCCACGTTTAACTCTGAACCTTAGACGTTTGACCCAGCAGATCAAGCCCGACCTGATCCATGCCGGTCCGGTGCAAACTTGCGCATTCCTGGCCGTCTTGAGCGGCTTTCGGCCTGTCCTGACCATGTCCTGGGGCTATGACCTTGTGATGGAAGCAGATAAAACCGCCTGGATGCGAGGCGTCACTCGCTACACCTTGAAGCGTAGCGCGTTTTTCGTCAGCGACGCAAATGTATCGCGAGACAAAGCGATCCATTTCGGGATGGACTCAGAGAAAACGGTCATTTTCCCCTGGGGAACCGATATCGACCATTTCACCCCCAGAACCCCTAAACCCGCTGCCCTGAACGCGTCGAAGGGTTCTAACCTGCGAACCTTTACCCTCTTCTGCAACCGCACCTGGGAGCCGATCTACGGTGTAGACGTCCTGGCAAAGGCGTTTGTCAGGGTTGCCGCGGAGAATCCAGGCGTTGATCTCGTCTTGCTGGGAGGAGGCTCGCAAGGCGCCAGGATTCGCCAGATCCTGATGAACGGCGGCGTGCTGGACCGGGTACAGTTCGGCGGGCACGTGGCGCAGGCGGATCTGCCGCGCTGGTATCACATGGCAGACCTCTATGTCTCCCCCTCACACGTGGACGGCTCGTCCGTGTCGCTGATGGAAGCCCTGGCAAGCGGACTTCCCTGCCTTGTCTCCGACATCCCCGGCAACCGTGAATGGATCGAGGATGGCGTCAACGGCTGGCTGTTTCGCGATGGGGACGTGGAGGATCTCGCGGCAAAGATATCCCATGCGATCCGAAATCACCAGCGATTCGAGAGGATCGGCGCGTCCGCGCGTCGGACCGCCGAACAAAAAGCCGATTGGAAGAAGAATTTTGGTAAACTACTTGAAGT
>DAITPI010000536.1:1563-2993 GCA_036833655.1 Anaerolineales bacterium
GGACCGCCGAACAAAAAGCCGATTGGAAGAAGAATTTTGGTAAACTACTTGAAGTCTACGATGTCATTGCCAGCCTGCGGGAAACAATCTCCTGAAAAGTGACGAAATAGGCTTTGGAGGACAACATGCTAACATTCGAAGGACTGGTGGAAGGCTTTCGTGAGCTCGGCGTGCAGGAGGGAGATACGCTGCTGGTCCACAGCTCCTACAAATCCCTCGGACTCGTGGATGGCGGCCCCCAGATCGTGAACCGGGCACTGGAAGAAGCACTCGGGCCTGACGGGACGCTGATCATGCCGACGTTCAACTTCGACTTCAACAAAGGCGCCCCCTGGGATGTGCGCAGCACCCCGTCGAAGATGGGTGTGCTAACCGAGTTGGTCCGACAGGACCCGCGCGCCAGACGCGTCTTCCATCCGTTCTATTCTTTTGCAGTCCTGGGCAAGCATGCCGAGATGCTCGGCAGCCTGCGCTACAAGAGCAGCTATGAGCGCAATTCTGTCTTCGGCAAGCTGCGTGACCTGGATGGCAAGATCATGGTCATCGGCTTGTCCTATACCAACAGCATGACCTTCTTCCACCATATCGAGCAAATGGAAGGCGTAGATTATCGCTTTTTGAAGCAGTTCGCCGGGGAAGTGACCGATGAGCATGGCAACACCTACACAGACACGTTCGAGATGCTGGTGCGCGATATCGATAAAGGCGTCATCACCGAGGTGAACCCGATGGGTGAGCTCATGGAGGAAGCCGGCATCATCAAGACCCGCAAGATCGGCGAAGCGGATGTGAAGTTGATGAAAGCCAATGAGGTCTATGAGTTCACCGCCAGCGAGATGAAGCGCGACCCGCACTTGCTGTATTACATAAAGAAGGATTAAAGGAGTCAAACGTCTCCTGACGTTTGCGTTCAGCGTCGGGAGACGTTGACTCCATCACTTTATGAAACCTTACATCTCCCTCAAATCCGTCCTCGCGGAGTTCTTCCCGTTGCACCGCACGCTGGCCTCCGACGATCACGACAAAACGTTGGAGATCGTCGGCTCGTACATGCCAGCGTCCTCCAGCTACACCATTGAGACCTACGCGCCGCTGACTCCCGTCTGGACGTGGAAGGTGCCCGAGCGCTACGTCGTCCATGAGGCGTATCTGGAAACGGAGGATGGCGAGAGGATCGTGGACTTCAAGGATAACCCGCTCCACATCGTTTCGTATTCCTTACCTGTGGATAAGCTCTTGACCTTTGAAGAGCTGCAGCCGCATTTGTATTTCAATGAAAAGCGTCCGCAGGCGGTGCCCTGGATCTTCAAATACTACGAGCGTGACTGGGGCGTCTGTCTGCCTAAAAACACCCTCGACACGCTTCCACGCGACCGGAACTATCACGCCGTCATCCGGTCGGAGTTTCTCACGGATCCCGTGCCAGGGTT
>DAITPI010000537.1:0-2989 GCA_036833655.1 Anaerolineales bacterium
ATCGACGATGTAGAAGTAGCCCGCTTCATCGTAGTAGGCGAGGTCGCCTGTGTGAAAGAAGCCGCGCTCGTCCACAGCCGCCTCGGTCGCTTCGGGATCCTTGAAATAGCCGGAGCAATAGGACGGTCCCTTGAGGACCAGCTCCCCCCGCTCGTTCGGACCGAGGATCCGGTTTTCGTCATCGACGATCTGCGCGTCGACGAAAAAGTTGGGCCTGCCGATGGAGCCTGCTTTGCGAATGGCATCTTCCGGGGCGAGGGCAAAGATGCCGGGACCGAACTCCGTCATGCCGAAGCCCTGCTTGAAGCGGATGCCTTTCTCGCGCGTATATTTTTCCACCAGCGGGACCGGCAACGGGGCGCCGCCCGAGGTGCAGAAGCGCAGCGAAGAGAGATCCGCCGACTCCCAGTTGGAGGCGGTCGTCAGCATCTGGAACATGGTCGGCACCGCGGCAAAGACCGTGACGTGTTCGCGTTCCAGCAGCGTCAATACCTGCGCGGGATCGAACTGGCGGACCAGGATCGTTGTCCCACCGAAGATGACCTGCGGCAGGGTGTAGACGAACAGGCCGCCGGTATGGAACATGGGAAAGACATTGAGATACACGTCGTTGTGGGTCAGGTCATGGATGACGGTGTTCAGCGTGTTCCAGGCGATCATGCGATGCGAGACCTGCGCCGCTCTGGGCAGCCCGGTTGTGCCGCCGGTGAAGATCAACGCTGCAATGTCCTCTGCCTCGAGCGTCTCGCAGGTCACGGGGGTGTCGGGAGCGGATTCAAGCGCCGACTCGAAATGGATGGAATTGGGGAGTCCATTGCCTTCGAGGTGAACGATCGGTAACGGATAATGGGTAAGTAAGTTAGCGACATTTTCCCTGAACTCGTCCGAACAGACCAGCATCTTCGGCGTGGTGTCGCGGAAGATCTCGAGCAGCTCCTGCCAGTGCAAGCGCCAGTTGAAGGCCGTATGGATCGCGCCGATCTTCGAGCAGGCAAAGAAGAGGTCGAGGTGTTCGTAGCCATCGCGCGCCAGGATGGCGACCCGGTCGCCCTTCTCGATGCCCCGGGATTTCAGCCAGTTGGCAAGCCGATTCGCCCGGCGGTTGGAATCGCGGTAGGTGAGCCGCCATTCGGGAGATTTGCCTGCGTCGACAAATGCCAGGTTATCCGGAGAATAGAGCTCTCGTCGAGCCAGGTAATCACCGATGTACATGGTTCACTCCGTTCAACAGTGGGGGGTGGACAGTGGGCAGTGCAAAGTATTAACGCGGGAGTTTATTGATGAGAGCATAGTTCATCTTACGGATTTCGAGGATCAGATCAAATAACGGCTGTGCCGCTTCGGGTGTCAGATAACCGAGTTCCACAGCTACGACTACTTGTGTATCAAGTTCGGCCGCAGAGCCAATTGCAATATGAAGAAATTGTCGAAACTCGGCCGTGTGCTGTCTTCCCTGTCCCTCAGCAATATTAGACGGGATAGAAACCGCTGCCCTTTGCATCTGACTGGCAAGCCCGTAAACCTCAGACTTTGGAAAACTCTGAGTCAGCGAATAAATCGTCTTGACCAGCGCAATCCCTTTTTGCCAAACCTTCAACTCTCGATAACTTCTCACAGTTTCCGTCATAGTGCCGCCTACTTGCTCATGCCATCGAGCAGAACTACCCACTTCCCACTTTCCACTATGCTGTCCATCGCCAGACCGAGGCTGCCATGGTGATGCCACCTCCGCTGGCACAGAACAAAACGATCTCGCCGGGTTTCGGGCCCCCACCCCCGTCGATCGCGTCGTCCAGCGCCATCACTACACAGGCCGAGCCGGTGTAGCCCCATTTGTCCATCACCCAGTGCGTCTTCTCGATCGGCTGCCTGAGCAGCTCCATCATGTGCTCGATCGTGCGCAGGTTCAGTTGGGTGAAGAAGTAGTGATCTACGTCATCGAACGTCAGACCTGCCTTGTCGAGAGCGCCCTGGATCAGCCCGGGCCAGTATTCTGTGTTGAAGGTCTTCGGGAATTTCCTGACGAATTCCACTCTGGGTGGGCCGAAACGTTCCAGGTTTTCAACAGTCGCGGGCCGGTAGGTGCCACCCGAATAAATCCCCAGGGCATCGTGGAAGGAGCCGACTGCCAGAAGATTGCTGGCAAGGAAGCCGGGCTCTTCACCGACCCCCAGAACTGCGGCGCCGGCGCCGTCGGCAAACAGGTTGGCCGTCTTTTTGTCGTTGAGGTTCAGATACCGGCTCATCCCGTAGCCGCCCGCCACAAGCACATATCGCATCCTGGGCTCGGTCATCAGGTAGCGGGCGCCCTGGTCGAGGGCGGTGACCCAGCCCGCGCAGGCGGCGTTGACATCGTAACAACCAGCCCTCTCGGCGCCCAGCTTGGCCTGGACCACCACCGAAGTGCCGGGGGAGAGATAGTCTGGCGTATCCGTCGAGACGATGATCAAATCCAGCTCGGAGGCCGAAATTCGGGCGCGCTCCAGCGCCTTCTTGGCGGCTTCTACCACAAGATCGGAAGTCACCTGGTCTGGCGCCATCCAGCGGCGCTCACGGATGCCGACGTTGGCGACCAGCCAGGCATCGGTGGATTCGCCCATCAGGGCATCCACCTCGGCATTGGTCACCACCCGTTTGGGAACATAACTACCCGTGCTCAGGATTTGTGCATTTCGGCTCATGGATGGTCTCTGATTCACAGCAGGGGATGGCTATTCGGATCTCAGATCGGCGGAAGGCTGTCCATCCCGCCATCTTCAGCCTCACGCTCTCCGGCAAAGCAGGCTGCAGGCTGCTGTCCATGCATGTAGGGCGGAACCGGGTTGCGGTGGAGAGACGGGACGCGGCATTTGAAATTCAGATGCGGTTGAGTCAGCAGCCGTAGTTTATCGCAAAACCATATGCCGGCGCAAGCTCGGGAGCCCGGCACGCCAAATTTGGTACATCACAGATTGAAAAGTATTGGGGGATTCCCAAACCCTTTGTAACG
>DAITPI010000538.1:0-2986 GCA_036833655.1 Anaerolineales bacterium
GTCGCTTAAGTTTTGCAGAGGCTTCCGGGAGAGAATGTTCTTCATTGCAATGGCTCAAAGAGGATAACGGAATTATAGCATCCAGACTCCATAGAAAAGAGCCGTTCCTTCGAACGGCTCTTTTGCTCATAACAGGAACGCCCGTAGCTCCGGGCATTCTCCGGCTACATATTGCCGGTATCGGTATATTCCAGGCTCTTGCCTTCGGAAGAAGTCTTACCCTCCTCGAGCAGGGTCTTGAGGCGGATCAAGTCCTCGTTCATCGCCTGGCGCGGGTCGACGCCGAAGAGCTGGGCAACGGCATGACCCAGGGCGCCTGCGGGCGGCACGTAGGTCATCTGTACCGTCACGCGGGTGCTGCCGTCACGGTTCTCGTCGAAGCGGACGAAGCCGGCGCTCTGCAATTGAGAGTCGGGCAGGGTTTCCCAGGCAATCGACTGGTTCGGGATATCCTGAACGATGCGGGACTGAAATTCCACCGAGGAACCGGCGGGTCCTGCCACGGTCCAGGTGGAGATACCATCCCCGGTCGTGATCTGCCTGACGTGGTTCATGAACAGGTGGAAATTCTCGAAGTTGCGCCAGAACTGGTAGACCTCGTCGATCGGGGCAAAGATGTTGATCGCCTTGTTCACGCGGATGGCGTTCTCACCCAGACCGAGCCCGAGCAGGCTCTTGGTGTCCAGGTTGGTCATGCCGCGTGCGGTGAGCACCATTCCCGCGGTGCTCAGGACCGGCTTCGCCAGGCCCTTGCGCGTCAGCCCGTAGAGGGTCAACAGGCTGCCGCCAACGCTGCTCAACAAGCGGGTAGCCGGGGACCAGTTGCCCTGGGCCGGCTGCGTGAGGCGGGAGGTTTGCAGGGCGGGGATATCCTGCGGGTTATTCACCACCTGCAGGCGGTTCTCGACGCCGTGGACCCCGCGGGTTCGCATGGCGGATTTCACGATGGCTTCCTCATCGCCACGGACGATCTGCCCGGTCAGGTGGATCCGGCCTCCGTCCGCGTTGACAGTCACACCGCGCGTGTTCTGCCCGATCCGCCCCAGGTTCGAGCGGACGCGTTCCTCCAGGATCCAATCGGGGGTCTGCTCGTCGCTGAGCCGGGCGGTCATCTCCGAGAGCACACCCCGTGCCCGGTTGCGGGTGTCCTGCAGGGCAATATCGATCGATTCGTCGATGTCGCTCACGAACCGGTTCGCCCGGTCACGGACCATGAGGCGCCTGCGGCTGCCGTGCTCCGGATCCATGAAGTACATCAATCCAGCCCCCAGTCCAATGGTTGTAAGTAACGTCTTTAGTTTCATCACGACCTCCTGAGTAGTTCTCGATTTATCGCTAAAATTTGACTTCGTTCTGCAAACGTGCAGGAAGCGGTTAAAGCTTGGCCCGAACGCTTTTGATTTTCAGAGGTCCATACCATATCTACGAACGCCCGAATGCGCAAGTGGGAATTTCCCTAATAAGCAGGCTGATCTGACACAAATGGGGGAAGCGCGCAGAGCCACCGGCTCGCGCAGGATGATCGTCTTTTATGGGCATGCCCTGGGAGGCGCTTTTGCTATGCCGGACAGCCTAAAGAAAGGAAGGTCCGGATGGATTCGTCGATTCCCCTCACGACTTCCTCTGTCGCTTGCAGGACCGGGGCACTGATTCGCTCCCCTATCTCATTCGAAGCGGGTTGGATCCCGAGAAGCACGATCTGGCAGCCGAGCTCCAGGCTCAGGTACCGCGACAGCATCGAGAGCGGCAGGCTATGCGTCGATGCGCTCATGCCCTCAATGCTTTCTTCCGGGATCCACGCGATGGTGCCCGGTTTCGACTCGATCTCGGCAGCATCGACGAAAACGATCAAGTCCGGAGAGAACTTCCGTAATTCCCCTGTGCAATTCTCAGGTGCATGTCCTGCATCGAGGACCAGCACCTGATCGGTGTCCAGAGCCCAATCCTGCCCGGACAGTGCACGGACGATCAGAACCCCCACGGCGTCGTCGGAACGGAACAGATTCCCCACGCCAACAATAGCGATGCGCGGGGATCTGTTTGATTTACTCGTCAACTGGCTCAGTAGCCGGTGTAGCGATACTCGCCAGGTATCTGGTAATATCCTCATCATTTCCATAATAAACCATAAACTTTTTTTCCAAAGTGGCATGCTCCCAGTCCTGGTTGGACATGCCGATGCCTTTTGGCTTGCAGTTCACCACACATTGCCCGCAGTAAATGCAGCGGTCCATGTGATATTTCATCACGTACTGTTTGGCAGCCCGGTCCAGGATGACCAGCTCGATGGCGTCGGAGGGGCAATCCTTGACGCACAGGCTGCAGCCCGTACAAACGGAGGGCTTATAAGATAGGATGCCACGGTAACGCTCAGGAGGCGCGATCCGCTCGACGGGGTAGAGGCGTGTTGTAGACTTTGTGAAAAATGATCGCAGGATGTCTTTGAACATTGTACCGATTCTCATCGTAGACCACCTTTCAATAAAATCGTGACCAGGATTTGCGCCAGAACCAGGATCGTGCCGAAGCGCCACCATAGCCCCACCGTCTGGTCGATGCGCAGGCGGGTCAACAGGGACTGTAGCGTTGTCATCAGGAGCAACACGCCCAGGGTCTTGAGCAGGAACGGCAGGATGCCATGCAGCCCGCCCAGGTAGAAGGCGGAGACCAGCGTGATGCCGACGATCAGCTCCACCGATTTGCCCACTTTGAACATGGCCAGCCCGCGCCCGCTGTACTCGGTGAGAGCGCCAGCGACGATCTCGGTCTCGGCTTCGGGAGCGTCGAAGGGCGGCAGCTCGAGCTTGCCCATCAAGCCAATGAGCGCTACGATGAATCCGATCGGCTGGCTAATGGCGAACCAATGATTGCGCGCGTAGTCATTGATGATATTGATCTGCCAGCTCCCTGCGGCAAGAGCGGGTCCCAGCAAAGCCAGCAGGAAGGGCGCCTCATAGGCGAAGAGCTGGGTCAGGGTGCGTGTGGC
>DAITPI010000539.1:0-2978 GCA_036833655.1 Anaerolineales bacterium
CGCGCACCGACCCTGACGAGCCCTTCGTCCAGCTCGTACGGGAGACCTCCGCGGAAGTGTACGAGATGCCGATGGAGCTGGTCCCCATGGTCGGCGGATCGGGACCCAGCTACCCATTCGTCCACGATCTCAAGCTACCGGTGGCGACTGCCGGCCTCGGCTACCCGGACACGCGTGCCCACGCACCGAACGAGAACATCCGCATCGACCTCTACCTCAAGCACGCCAGGCATATGGCCCGAATCATAAAGGAGTTCGCCGACTAGCTCATTCTTGCGCTTCAGATGGAATGATGACCTTATTCACTCCAGTTTCGTGACAGCGCTCAATGCGATCCAGCGTATAATGACTATGTAAAAATTATCACAAACAGCATCAAAAATGCTTGAATTGCATGGAGGTCAAAATGTTTGTCGGCGAACGAATGTCACGCCCGGTTATTTCTGTCTCACCCGATGAGCCAATCAACGAAGTGCTTGCTATGTTCCGCGCGGAGCATATCCGCCGCGCCCCGGTGATGAAGGACGGCAAGCTCGTCGGTATTGTCTCGGAACGGGACCTTTTGAACGCCTCCCCCTCCTCGGCTACAACGCTGAGCGTCTGGGAGATGAATTATTTGATCAGCAAGGTCAAGATCAAGGATGTGATGACCAAGAAGGTGATTACGGTGGATCAGGATATCCCCATCGAAGAGGCTGCGCGAATCATGGCAGACAAGAAGATCGGCGGTGTGCCGGTCGTCAGCGCCGGAAAAGTCGTGGGCATGATCACGGAGACCGATCTCTTCAAGGTATTGCTCGAGCTCATGGGAGCCCGCCAGAAAGCCACTCGCGTCACGGCGACGGTACCCAACCGGCCTGGCGAGCTCGCCAGGATCACCAAAGCCATTTCCACCAACGGCGGCGATTTCGTCTCCTTTGGCATCTTTGCCGGACCCGACGCCGACTCGAGTGTGATCACATTCAAAGTGCAGGGGATCAAGAAGGAAAAGATCCGGGAAATCCTCGAGCCCGTGGTTCAAAAGTTCTGGGATATCCGGCAAAGCTGACCTGGCTGGAGAAAGAAAAGAAGCCGCCCAAGGCGGCTTCTTTTCTTTCTCCAGCGTACAACAGACTTATTTCAGGGCTTCTCTGGCTGCCTGGATCACATCATCATAATCTGGCTCATTGCCAAGAGTCGGCAGGTATTTGACGTAGACCAATCGGCCTTGGCGGTCCACAATGAAGACCGACCGCCGCAGGTAGTGGCGCTCCTTGATCAACACACCGTATTTCAAGCCGAACTCGGTATCCACTACATCAGAAACAACCTTGACCTTGTCGATCCCGGCGGCGCCACACCAGCGCTTCTGTGCCATCGGCGTATCGGTGCTTATGGTATAGATCACGATATCGTCGCTCAGCCCCGCCGCTTCCTGGTTGAAGCGCCGCGTCTCGCGATCGCAGATGTCCGTATCCAGCGAAGGGACAGCAGCCAGGATAATGACTTTCCCCTTCGCTTCCTGAAGAGGCTTTACCTTACCCCAGCCTGGCACCACGGCGGTGAATTCAGGCGCCATCTCTCCCACCCTGACTTCGTCGCCTAGCAGCGTCGCGAATTCATCGCCCAGCTTGAAGACATCGGTCCGAACAGTTACCATTACCTCTCTCCTTGTGTCTTGAATATTGCATAGATATAGGCAAGAGTTTGTCTCTTACCTGGACTGCGAGCAAGTTCGTTAGCGACGGTTCGCAGCCTTGCTCACCCGATTGCCCTTGAGCTCGCCCACTTCCTGCTGGGTCAGATAACGCCACTGCCGCGGCTTGAGATTCCCCAACCGGAGGGAGCCGATCCGGGTGCGCACGATGCGGACGACCGGCAAGCCAAGCTGTTTGCACGTCTCACGGATCTGGCGCTTGCGGCCCTCGCCCATGACCACGCGCACCCAGGCGCCCTTGCCCTGTGCACTATCGAAGCGCACCTCGACTGGCGCCGTCTTGTAGCCATCCTCGAGAATGACGCCTCGGCGCCAGGTCTCGAGCTGTTCCGGATCAGGACGCCGCGCGAGCAGGACGCGGTACTCCTTCTGGTGGCCAAACTTCGGATGGGTGAGCTTGTTGGCGAGATCGCCGTCATTGGTCAGCAGCAGGAGGCCTTCGCTTTCAAAGTCAAGCCGCCCCACCGGATAGACATGCTGTGCGATATCCACCAGGTCCATGACCGTCTGCCGGTTATCGCCACGCTCGCGCTCCACGGTAGAGAGGACCATGCGGGGTTTGTTGAGCGCAATGTACATCGGCGTCTCGGCAGCCGCGATGGGCTTTCCATCGACGGTGATCTTATCCACCGCAGGATCTGCTTTTTGTCCGAGTGTGGCAAGCTGTCCGTTCACACGAACGCGTCCGGCAGAGATGAAGTCCTCACAGGCGCGGCGGGACCCGTATCCCGCTTGCGCTAATATCTTCTGTAATCGTTCAGGCATAACGTTGAAATTATAACCTGCTATGATGATCTAAAACCCTGATTCCCGTGCATTCGGGCAACACCTTTCTTTATGTAAGGGTTTCACGCATATCTGGCAAGGCCAGAAGCAAGGATGGCACGTCACCTACACCGCTATTGGCTTACAACTAAGCTTGTTCTACCCTGCACCAGAGATTTCGAGAAACAATCTTCAGGCGGTAAATGCTTTTGATCCATGAAATCTACGTTCCAGCAAAAATCAGAAAAAACGAAAACCCAAGCTCTCTTGCATTCGGGCAATACGGCTCTTTATTTCCAGGCTTTCCGCAAATTTGGCAAGGCATAACAGGAAGAGGGGAATCGTTACTGTGCCGGCCGCGTTGTTGAGACCGAAGCGGCTCATTTGTGTCAGTCTCCAGCATGGTGAATATTCCGTGGGAACGTGGTAATCCGATCTGAACGAATGTTCTATTATGTGGTAGTACTTGTTTAGCGTGCAACGAGGGAAAGTGGCGTGGAGCCGAACTGCTGGAGTT
>DAITPI010000540.1:0-2961 GCA_036833655.1 Anaerolineales bacterium
GCGTTAGTCCGTGAGATACTTAAGCACGGAGGCCTGGAAGGACAGATCGCCTATCGAAAGTTGTTTTCCTATCGTATATCGGCTCTCGAGCTGTTCACCTTCTCAGCGCTTTTTCTCTTCATTGCCATCATCGCTTACAGCCCTTTTTTTCTGGGAGGGGCAATCATGTGTTTTGGTTTGGGCTTCAAGCATAATCGAATGTCTGCAAGAGCAAGATCCAATCCCGGCCCGGGACCGGAAGTGCAGGTATGAAGGTCATTTACGAAGATGAATTTCTGCTCGTCCTGGATAAGCCCGCTGGCTTGCCCGTGCTTCCGGATGGCTGGGAGCCGGAGGCGCCCTACCTCGTCAAAACCCTGGAAGAGAGGTATGGCAAGGTATGGATCGTCCACCGCCTGGATAAGATTACCAGCGGGGTGATGGTCTTTGGGCGCGATGCGCAGACTCACCGGGCTCTCAACATACAGTTTGAAACCCATGAGGCGCATAAGATCTATCATGCGCTGGTCGAGGGGCATCCAAAATGGGATGAAAAAGTGGTCAGATATCCATTGCGTGCCAACGTGGGCCATAAACATCGCACGGTGGTGGATGATAAACACGGCAAGCCTTCCGAGACGCGCTTCCGTGTCATTAAACGGTATTCTGAGTCGGCGCTGATTCAAGCCGAGCCGATGACAGGGCGGACGCATCAGATCCGCGTCCATGCGTACGCGTTGGGCCATCCGCTCGTGGAAGACGTCCTCTACGGCGCGCGGGACCGGTACGGCTTTCCGCGCCCCATGCTGCACGCCCAATCCTTATCCTTTGTTCATCCGGCAACAAGTGAAAGGGTTAAGTTCTCCGCTCCACGCCCCGCCGATTTCGAAGAGGCCATAAAAATTCTCGGGGCGGTCTATTGACCGCCCCGAAGGATCACGAGATTTCTCTGGCTTCCATGTAGAAGCGTTTTTCATGCGCTTCGCCCATGGAGAATGTCTTGCGGGGCAATGCCCCATCCAGAATGACTGTTTTGAACAGGTCAGACTTGCTCATGCCAGGCAGATAGAAACCCGCGTTGCCGGGCTGGCTCCCGAGCTTCACAGTGACGTCCTCCCCGTGAACATAATCGATCTTTTCCGCGCCACCGTCTTTGAGGAAGGTGTCGAGGAAAGATTGAAGTGTGCCGACCGGCAGATTGGAGGAGGCGTTGGCGACCTCGATCACCCCAAAGGTCTTTCCCTCTCCCCCACCGACCAGACCAATGGTTTGTGTTTCGCCTTGCGCCGCGTCCACCGCCTGGACCATTTCTTTCGCGCTGGCGACACCTCGGTAGGTCAGGTTCGCACCGAACGCTTTTTCCAGCTCGGCAAAGAGATCCTTCTTCAAGCCGAACAGCACACGATGGATCGGTTCGAACTCCAGCCCCTCATCGTGGACATTCTCGATCTCGACCAGCGCGTAGCGTGACGGATGCTCCGTGCCGACCTGAGGCTTCATCTTTTCCCAGATGGCTTTTGCCGTGGCGAGCGAATGATTGCCATCCCCCATGGCAAAGAGCAGCACAGGCTGATTCTTGTCGATGCCATATTTCTCGGCGAACACCTGGGGATTGGCGAGCCCGCGCAGAGCCTGGACTACCTGATCTTCGAATGCCCGGTCGATCGCGTAGCCTGTCAGATGCCCGCTCCCCAGCATCAGATCGAAGTCGTAAAGCTTCTGGAGATTGGATTTCGCCGCGCTCACCGGCTCGATGACGGTATGGTTCGGATCGTCGATCAACACCAGGATATGCGGCAGTTCGAGTGCCGCGCCCTCCCGGATCTTGATGCGGGGCGGCAGGCGATCGACGATCGTCCCCTCCGTGGCACGGATCAGGCTCGAGGAGCCTTTGGTGAAATCGTACGCTTCGAGATCGAGGCACAGGATGATCCCCTTGCGGGTCTTGCCGTCCACCGTGCGCTCCACATAGATCAGTCCATCGTGCGGCTGGAGGATGCCTTCGTCCATGTATTTGCGCATGTTCGCCTGGATGTTGCGGATGCGCTCCTCGCCACCGGGCTTGTCGAGGTAGACCTCCGGAAAGGTCAGGTTCAATGTGGAGGGCGCATCCCCGACGATCCTCTCTACATCGTTCCAGTACTCGGGCTGTGAGGTGAACTGGTCGCAGGCGATCACCGCCCACTTTGTGAGGTCGGTGCCAGGCCTGGGGAGATAGACCCGCGGGATCTGGATGCCAATATCACTGATGTTTTTCATGTACCTATCCTTTATATGTCGTTGCGATGAGCAGCCCTTGCAGCCGTTTGCCAGGCAAATTTTGTATCCGCCGCAGTGCAGACGAACGACGAAGCAATCTCCACGTTACGTGAGATTGCTTCGTCCGGACGTTCACCTCCGCGCAATGACAGATAACCTTAGGCAGGCTGCATATTCCTGGCGAACTCGATCAACTTCTGCGCCACTTCCGCGCCGACGCGGCCCTGAGCTTCCTTGGTCGCGGCGCCGATGTGCGGGGAGGCAATGACATTATCGAGCTTGAGCAGTTTCCAGTCGGTGGGCGGTTCCTCGATGAAGACATCCAAAGCCGCGCCCGCGACTTTGCCGCTGGTCAATGCCTCAAACAGGGCATTTTCATCGATGATACCACCCCGCGCGCAGTTAATGATGCGCACGCCGTCCTTCATCTTGGCGAACTGCTCGGCACCGATCAGGTTGGTGGTTTCCTTGGTCTTGGGCGTGTGCAGGCTGATGTAGTCCGATGCCGCGAGCAATTCATCCAGAGTAACAAGCTTGACGCCGTTCGCGGAGGTCACGTAGGGATCATACGCGAGCACTTCCATGCCAAGCGCAAGGGCCAGCGTAGCGGTGATGTGGCCAATCTTGCCGTAACCGATCAAGCCGAGCGTTTTTCCGCCCAGTTCCACACCTTCGAACGCCTTCTTCTCCCATTTCTCGGCCTTCATTGTCGCCGTGGCTTTA
>DAITPI010000541.1:0-2944 GCA_036833655.1 Anaerolineales bacterium
GGGCGGTCTGCGCGGTGGTGAGACCTGAGCCGTTGTCGAGCGTCTGGCGTCCGAAGACGACCAGGTCCACGCCGCCGATCTTGTTGATGGCCGCGGCCAGGACGCGCGCCGCCCCCACGGTATCCAGTTCCGCCAGCGCAGAGTCTGCGATCAGGATCGCCTCATCCGCGCCCATGGCAAGGGCATGCTTGAGCGCCTCCCTGGCGGATTCGGGCCCAATACACAGGGCGGTGACCGTACCGCCCTGTGCTTCCTTCTGCTGGAGCGCGCCTTCAACCGCGTACTCGTCGAACGGGTTGATGACCAGTGGCGCGTCCCCCCATGTGACTTTCCCATCCTCGGCTTTAACTTTCGCCTCCGAGTCAGGTACTTGCTTGATACAGGCGATGATTTTCAAGAGAGTCCTCCTTTTTAGGATTTATGATTTTTGAAAGATGAAAACGATTATTTTATCCAGGCGATAATCACCAAAGTGTCCGCTATGATGACAGCAATTCACCCGACCATGCTGAATATCTTTTGGCAGAGCACCCATCGTTTATTGTTTTCCATTCGTCCATGCCAGTGTTTTCTATTTCGCCACAAAGGTCATCACCATAAACAATGCATACATCAATCCACCTGCCAGTGCAACCAGATCAGCTGCGCTGTTCAAAGAGGGAGAGACTCCGCGCAAGAGGAAGTTGATGGCAAGCAGAATCCACGTCAGCGCGTGTCCCCAGCGGAGAACAAGGAAACGGAAGCCAGTAGTCGCAGTCACGGCTTTGTGGGGCCATACGAAGGAGTAAACCACGGCGACCGTGAGGGCGAGCGCGGCCCAGAAAAACCAGGGGAGATTGAGGAAGCCTTTGATCATATAATTTCAAGTGTCATTGCGGGCCCGAACAGTAGATTAGTGAGATTGCTTCACTTCGCTCGCAATTAATGATGTGCAATTATTCCGCTTTTACCATCCCCCCGCCTGGCTCTCCTTCAACAAACATTGACCTCATCCTGAACAGGATTACCAAACTGATGAGCGCGCAGACAGCCACGACTCCTTCCACTCCGACCGCGCCGACGATGGGCAGCAGATAAACGGCGAGAGCATCCACGAAAGCGTGCCAGAGCAGCGCAATCCAGAACCAGGCTGGTTTCCTGCAAACCACGCTATACAACACCATGACCGAAAGCGACAGGTGCAAACAAATGGCAAAGGCGCGCTCTATTAATCCCAGGAACGCCATGTACACCGGCGCGGACCAAAATTCCGCTATTTGCTGGTTCGCCAGCTCGATCTGTTCGGCTGGAATCCCGAACGCAGAAAGGTCACCATTGCGCATGAGGATCATACTGACAACAGTAACGAGTCCCAGTCCTCCCAATAGCACGGCTTCCACCCCGCCATGCCCCGCGCCGACGAGTACACCTACCGCCCAGGTCTTTGCATTCTTGAGACTGAATTTGAACAGGATCAAGCGCGCAGTCTCTTCGAAGATCCCTGCCAAAAGACCGAGCAGGATCGCGTTGAATATCGCTGTCCACGCTGCGGGTATGGGAGGGAGAGTCCCGTTGTTGAATAAAGCCGTCAGTCCGTATACCAGCGGGATGTGCAAAACCTGCGAGGCGATAAAGGTCAACGCGCCTGCCAGAACCAGCTTCCATGAAAGGTTGAACTTTCGGGTGAGATAGAAGGCCAAAAGGACGGGCAGGATGATCATGCCCGTGACATTCAATAGATATGCGGCAGTTAACATTGATTCTCTCTTTTACAGAATCTGAGGGTCATTTGATGCTCGTATGACTGATCAGTTTTCCAGTTCGCAGCTCCAATTCGCAGGCGTGCCCGCCGATCGTATAGGCGGAAAAGGTGTCACCATCTTCATTCAATCTGACTCGGGAAAACAAGGTGTCAGCATCCGGCTTTTCTGCTCTCCAAACGATCTTTCCATCTGAAGCAAGACAATACAGATTGGAATCACCGCGCGGAAAACCATCAGGGCTCTCCAGCAAGATATGCCCAAACATTGTTTGGATGGTCTTGTCGATTTTCGTATGCAGAGGTTGAAAATCCATTCTTATCCCTGCCAGAAGGCTTCATCATAGGCGGGGAGTTCACAGCGCAGAGGCTTGTCTGTCCGCTCGCCGAGGGCGTAGCCCGCCTGGATCAGCGTTTGAATCTCGGAACTGCCTTCGTAAATCATCGCGCCTCTGGAGTTGCGCAGGTAGCGCTCCACATCGTATTCATCACTAAATCCGTATGCCCCGTGGATCTGGATAGCTTCGTTCGCAGCGCTGAAGGAGGCCTCGGTGGCAAACTTCTTTGCGTAGGATGTCTGTAATGTGCTGCGCTTCCCGAAATTCTGCATCCAACCGGACTGCAAATAGAGCAGGCGGGCGATCTCATAGTCCTGAGACATCCTGGCGATCTTCTCCTGGATAAGCTGGTGTTCTGCAATAGGCTTGCCGAAGGTGCTGCGTGTCCTGGCGTATTTCACACTGGCTTCCAGACAGGCACGGATGATACCGGTCGCGCCTGAGGCGACGGTGTAACGTCCGTGATCGAAGCCTGTCATGGTGATTTTGAATCCTTCACCTTCTTCGCCGATCCGGTTTGCGACCGGGACTTTCACATCTTGAAAAGAGATCCAGCCTGTTGAACCTGCCCGCACGCCCAGTTTGCCGTGCAAATCGCCGGTCTTGACCCCGTCGCACCCTCCCGCCGCATCTTGGGCCGTGGTGACCTGGCCGGCCTTTTGCGGGGTCAGCACGGCGGACGGGTTCGAGTACCGGCGGTCCTGGTCGATCCAGTCTGCTTCGATCGCGGAGTGGAGGGAACGGCTGCCGTCGGTCTTGGGGGCTGGCCGGACTTCCTTGCCCCTTTCCGCCGCCACGCCCGGCCCGAGAACCGCCATTCCAAGAAGAAGGAATGCTCCAACGCATTTCGGCATCGCACGCATGGCAG
>DAITPI010000542.1:0-2917 GCA_036833655.1 Anaerolineales bacterium
AGCAAGTTGTGTGGCGGCCGTAATCCCGCCGATGCCGGCTCCGATAACAATAACGGATTTCGATTTCATAACTTCCTCAGGGATGGTGGAACGGCAATCTGAGCTAATCGATCTGTCCGTCGTAGATGGAGGAGTGAAGCCAGCGTGGATAACCCCATCCGGATGCCGGTGTGAACACTTTTTCTCTCGCTGTAGTCCGGGCGAAGAGAGTAGTGTTCCTGTTCGATCGTATCCAGCAGCCATTCGAAGCGCGCTGTATATGCAAAGCCTGCCAGACGACAGCGCGGATTTTCCACCTGGGTGAGATAATCTCTGCCCGCCTTGAAATACTGCCGTGCCAGTTGCACACGGGTCTGGACCCAGGTGCGATACGGCTTGCTGTGAATGTCGTTGGGACGGATGTGGTTCGACTCGAGCACCTCGCGCGGCATGTTGAAATAACCCGTCTGCACATCATCAAACGTGTCCCTCAGCATGTGCGTGATATGCGCGCCAGAGACGGCAAGATAGCGGATCTCGTTATGCGGCGAAAAACAATCGTGCCCGATGAAATAGTGCATCGCCTCGGTGACGGCGGTCGCGAGCCAGCGCGTGTATTCATTGAGCTCCGCGTACGAGATCAATCTGCCGCGGCGCCTGGCATCGAAGTCCATAACCTGCATCATGTTGCGCAGGTAAGACTGCAGGCCGCTATTCTTCTCGTGATCGTGCCGAACCAGCTTGATCAGCATGTTTTCTTCGGGTGTCGCATTCGAGATGATTTCCCCGTGATAACATTTTTCGAGCAGGGATTTTTGTCGTTCGAGGAAAGTAATCCGTTCGTGCGCTCCGCTCATGTTTTTTGCACTCACGACAGTCCCGGTGATTTTCGGGAGCGCGGAGTCTTCATCGAGCGTATCGTCCACCCACCGAAAATAAGCATAGGCACGATAGGCGTCTGCCACGCGTTCGCGGTCAGCCAAAAAACGGATTGTGTAATAGGTCTGTTTACTGGCGGCTTTTGTTATGAAAGGGGCAATGGTCGGTGGTGTGGTCATGTTGTTCTTCATTTGTTTTTACGAAAGATTAAGGGTTTGGTTTCTGACCAGCTCTATCATAATTCTGGCAGAGGCAAGTTTCCCCCGCCAATAGAAGAGTCTTTAACTGGCCAACCGGACAGGTCATTGAATTGCTGTTCTGCGGCGATTCACGAACTCCACTGTTCATTCAACGATCCATTCTTTGATCCACATTTGATCGATCAAGTCTTCCATAACAAATGGGTCTTGTTGGACTATCTCTTCTGCCTCTTCCAGATTTGGGACAATGAAAGTAATCAATCCACCTGTGCGGTCGGCAAAGGGACCTCCCATATAGCAACGCAGGTTTGCGGTGTTCCAGTACTGCACATGAGCCGGGATGGCCTGTCCGATCTTTTCCGGTTGATTCCGATTGAAATAGAAATAGAGAAAGCGCCGTTCATTGCTTTGAGGAGTATCCATAATTTGTTCTCCTTCCATCCGTAGCTCTGGCTCGAAAGTAATTGCCGTCATTGCGAACCGGTGATGTTTCAGGCTCTGCAAGACTCAGGGCTAAATACCGAACTGAGGCTCCCTGAAACTCTAATAGCCAGCGCGGTTGATTGTTGATGACAGCTACATTGCTTTGTAGCAGGCTTTCAGGTGGCTCAGCTCGAATGGTCGATCCTGCTCATACGGCAAGTCGAGACGAAGTGCGGTCTCTGCTTTCGCCAGTTCCGCGCCGATGTACCCGGCATGACTTCTCTGTGAGATCAACTCTTCGCGCAACAGTGCAAGCAAGATTGCTTCTGCATTGCGTCCTTGCACAAAGTGCGCAGGGGAATGATCCGACCAGTAATGGTGAACAAGAATCTCGCCGATCTGCCTGTCCAGTGTGATGATGAAAAAGCCCATAGGATCATAGGCGAGTGATTGGCGGTGTCCGCCCAATTGGATCGGCCGAAATCCATCGCCATTGCTTATATCTGGAGAGACAGCTTCATTCTCAAGTGGCGCGCCTTGATAGGCTCCGATGTTCTGGGCAGAGAGCCTCTCGACCGTAGAAGCCAGTTTTTCGATATTGATCTCCCCTGTGCAGTTCACCAACTCAACTTGCTTTCGGAAGTACTCGACGCGGCCTGCCGTCATACGACTGAGCTCGGGCATATGACCCGCGGCCTGGATAATGTGTCCTTTCGGTGTGACGCCGTGGGCAAATAAAGCATGCAGAGCTTGCCCAACCTGGAAGTAGGGAGATTCCCTTCCGCAGACCAGGAGGAAGCGAATGGATGGGTTGGCCGTCACGTTTGCAATGAGCTTTTCGAGACCCAGGTTAGCCGAGTACATTCGTCCGGCGATCGCTACACCGGGCAAGCTGGCCAGGGGTGCAAAGAGCTCATTGCTGGTCAAGGTGCAGATTGCCACCGCGCCACGCCGGTCTCCTAGTGTATATGCACCGGGTAGAACCGGCCATGCGGCTGTTTTTGCATCAGAGTTTGGACTACGACGAAACCGGCCGGAAACCAGCCAGTCCTTCATGCCTTCTACTTTACCCATCATGCGTGTGATGTTATCTTCAACCGTCTTGTTGGTTGGACTGTTCATTACTCATCTCCACGTATGCTTTTGGTGCATAGATTGATCTCAATTTTTGGCTGCTCGAATACAACTCGCTTTCATTGGCGAGCATCCACACTGAACAGAGAACCAAAGCGAGGAAATAAACGCCAGTTCCCATGCAGTTTCATTTGACCTGTCAACAGCACCAGGGGAAGATTTAATCGCCCTGTGAACATCTGGCAGAATAGATCGGTCCTGCTCAGGTGAATCACCAGAGTGGGATGATCCGCCGGCCCTTCTTCGGAGGTAGCTGTGACCGGCGAGACATCCACATGCCAGAAGCCGCCGCCAGGTCCATC
>DAITPI010000543.1:0-2917 GCA_036833655.1 Anaerolineales bacterium
TCTGCCTTCAAGCTCATCCCCGACTCGGAACTGGTCTATGGACCCGCCAGCGCGCAGTTCGATGTGCCGGCATTCATTCAGGAGCAGGGTGGCTATCTCGCAAATTACAGCCAGGAAGTGAACGGTGAAATGCTCACCGGCACACAAATCGTCGAGTTCGTGGCGCAAAGTCATTCTGTCAACCCACGTCTTCTGCTCGCCATGCTCGAATACCGCGGGGGTTGGGTGACCGATCCCTCGCCCCAGAACGTGGATTATCCGCTTGGCTACTATGATGAATACTATGCCGGCCTCTATCGCCAGCTGACCTGGGCAGCGAACAACCTGAACCGCGGCTACTATCTGTGGAAGGTAAATGGAATTGCTACTCTCTCGCTGAGCGACGGAACCTACGTGCCTCTCGCTGCCACGATCAATGCAGGCACAGCAGCCGTCCAATACTTCCTGGCTCTCTTCAACAATCGCACGTTCTGGGATTACGATGTCAGCGAGCTTGGCTTCTTTGAGACCTACAAGGGTCTCTTTGGGTATCCGTTCGATTATGCCATCCCCTTGCTCATTCCCCAGGGACTGACCCAGCCTCCACTGCAATTGCCCTTTGAGCCCGGGGCAACCTGGTCCTACACTGGCGGACCCCACGGGGGTTGGGACTCCGGCTCCGGCTGGGCGGCACTGGACTTTGCTCCTCCGGGAGAGCCGGCGGGATGTGTGTCGAGCGATGCCTGGGTGGTCGCCAGCGCCAACGGCTGGATCGTGCGCGCCGGGAATGGCGCCGTGATTCAAGACCTGGATAACGATGGTTACGAGCAAACCGGCTGGAATATCCTGTACATGCATATCGAGGCGCGCGATCGTGTTCAGTCCAATACCTACGTCTACGCCGGTGAGCGCATTGGCCATCCTTCGTGCGAAGGCGGATTCTCCAATGCCACGCATCTCCATCTGGCTCGGAAATACAACGGCGAGTGGATTTCCGCCGACGGCAGTCTGCCATTCAACCTGGATGGCTGGATCTCGAGTGGAACTGGGGATGAATACGACGGCTATTTGAGGCGCGGCAGTACCGTTCTCGAGGCACTCGAGGGCGTTTTCGAAGGCCAGAACCAGATCTCGAGATAATGTCGGCGGCAAATCGTCGCTGTGGCGGCGGCTGCGACGCTTCGAATCTCGACTCCTATACAGGTATAATTCTCACTAGTGGACTCCACATCGTGCAGAGATTAACAGTTTTCTTGATCGCAGCCTCCTTCCTGCTGGCATCCTGTGGGGGGAACGCTTCGCTGTGGGGCCAGTATGCCACACCCACGGCGCCGGGCGGTTTCCTTCCCTCCCCCTCTTCTGCGCCTACCGTTGCACCTACCCAGACGCCGGACCTGTTCGTCACGGAAGTAGCAGCTCCTGTCACTCCCACTCCCACCTTCAGCCAGGCATTTGTCACCCAGGAAGTTGCCTCGATCACCAACAGCAGCACACCGATACCGACAGCTATCCCTCGCACGCTGTTGTACTACGCGCAAAGCGGAGACTGGCTTCCCGCGGTAGCGATCCGCTTCGGCGTAGATGTGAACCAGATCACTTCGCCCAAGATCCTGCCGGAAAAGGGCCTGCTGGATCCCGGCACCTTGCTGATCATCCCCGATACGCTGGATCGCTCCCTTCCATTTACGCCCTCTACGCAGTTGATCCCGGATAATGAGCTGATCTTTTCCGCGACCGCTGTGGATTTCGATATCTTCACCTACGTGAAGGAGGCGGGTGGTTATCTTTCCACGCAGCGCGAATACCTCACGACCACCGGCTGGACTTCTGGCGCACGTGAGATCGAGCGCCTTGCCTACGAAAACTCGGTCAACCCCCGACTTCTGCTGGCGCTCCTGGATTACGAAGCGCGCTGGGTGCGCGGCACGCCCGAAAATGAGTTTCGCGTCAATTACCCGATGGGCTATGAAAGTTACCGCTACAAAGGCATGTTCATGCAGATGGTCTGGGCGATCAACCATCTCACTACAGGATACTACGACTGGCGCGCCGGCCGGCTAACAGAACTTACGTTTTCCGATGGCAACAACCTTCGAATCGACCCAACCCTGAATGCCGGGACGGTTGCCTTAATGTATTACTTCTCGCGCAGCCATACGTTCAATGAGTGGCTGCGCATCATGGACCAGACCAGTGGCTTTGCCTCGTTCTATCAAGGCATGTTTGGCGACCCGTGGTCCCGCGCCGATGCGATCGGCCCGATTTTCCCACCGGCGATCAGCCAACCGGAGATGTCACTGCCGTTTGAGATCCACGCCGCCTGGGCATTTACTGGCGGTCCCCACGGCGCCTGGGAACATGATGGCCCCCTGGCTGCGCTAGATTTCGCGCCGGGCAGCGCCGAAACAGGATGTCTCTCCTCCGATCAATGGATTGTGGCTGCTGCCCCCGGCCTGGTCGTCCGTTCCGGGAACGGCGTGGTCGTGGTCGATATGGACGGCGATGGATCCGAGCAAACCGGCTGGAATATTCTGTACCTGCACGTTGCCTCGAATGGCCGGATCGCCAAAGGCATGTGGGTAGAAAAGGACGACCGCATCGGGCATCCCTCGTGTGAAGGGGGCACATCGACAGGCACGCACTTGCATTTTGCTCGCAAATACAACGGCGAATGGGTCATTGCCGATGGACCGCTGCCCTTCGTTTTGAGCGGCTGGACCGTCTATGCCGGGGAAAAGCCCTATCAGGGCAAGCTGGTCAAAGGCGACCGAGTGATCACTGCGGATCTGTACGCCCAATCCCTGGCATTGATCCTCCGTGAAGATGATGAATAGTCCTGAATGAAGCATAACATCAGCAAGCAAGCAGCAGGAAATGAATTCGGAGGACACAGAGGAAAAGCACTGCCTCTGTGTTTTTTGAACGCCCTCCTGATCGT
>DAITPI010000544.1:0-2913 GCA_036833655.1 Anaerolineales bacterium
CTGTTTTAGTGCCCGCAGCCGGTCAGTGTCGGCCAGCAGTTGTTCCACCTGCTGGCAGGCCGCGCCAAACCCAACGATGTTGTGCAGGCTTTCTGTGCCCGCCCGCAGCCCGGACTCTTGATGCCCGCCGTGCAGGAAGGGCATAAAGGGACTGCCCGGCTTGACGTACAAAGCCCCGATGCCTTTGGGGCCATAAAGTTTATGCGCCGAAAACGAAGCGTAATCCACATCCCAGGCGTGGAGATCGATGGGGATCTTTCCCAGCGCCTGTACGCAGTCTGTCAGCACCAGCGCGCCGCGCTGTCTGGCGATGCGTGCGACAGCCTTGAGATCCTGGATGACGCCGGTTTCATTGTTCGCCAGCATGCAGCACACCAGAAAGGTGTCGTCATCCACCCGTTTTTCCAATTCAGCGAGTCGTACACGTCCTTTGTCGTCCACCGGGCAATAGTCGATGATCACGCCCTGCGTTTCCAGATATGCCAGTGTATTCATCACAGAAGGATGCTCGATCGGTGTGGAAACGATCTTTTTCCTTCGCGGGTAATAATGGGCGGTGACCGATTTGAGCACGGCATTATTGGATTCGGATGCGCAACTGGTGAAGATCACCTCCGCTGGATCGGCGTGCAGCACCTTGGCTACCTGCTCCCGGGCCTGCTCCACCAACCGGGCCGATTCTCTACCCAAGCCATAAAAGGACGAGGGGTTGCCATACTGGCTTTTCAAGACCCGCTCCATCTTTTTACGCACCCGGTCACTGACCGGGGTGGTGGCGTTGTGGTCGAGATAGACCTGGCGGTTGAAGCGCATGAAATGCTGCAAGAAAGCGAAGTACTGAAGTTCCATTGGGTTTCCTCTGCGATTGTCTGATTTGAATCTAGTGTACGTTGCTCCAAAGAAAGCGTTGCCAAGCCTGTGTGTGTCATCCCATTGTAACCACGATCTTCCCCTGCGCATGCCCGGTGCCGAGATGGCGCATGGCATCGGCAATTCGTTCCAACGGATAAGCCTTTTCGACCACCGGTTTGACCTGTCCGCGTTCGAGCAGATCGCTATACGGCTGCTCCAGATGGCTTTACTCCCTTCACCAAAAGCCACATGCCCAGTACTACTTCGAAAATCACCATGGGGGTATCGAACCACCACAGGTCAACTATTTTGGCAAAGCCGGGGGAAAGGATGAAAGCAAAGGTGCATAGCGCGCACCAGGCAGACGTAATCACACCCAAGACGGCCAACCCTCCAGGAATAAAGCGTGATTTTAACAGCAGGTAACTGCAAATTGTGGATGCCAATGCCCAAAAAATCAAGCCAATGTAATATATGTCGGTAGACACAGAAAGAGCCAGCCTCATTAAACCCTGCAATTGCCCCGCTTCAAATTCCTGCAAATAATCGGCTCCACTCAAGACTCGCAGTGCGATAAAAAGATTCGTCGTCACAAGAACCCATGCCAGGGCGTAGACAAGCCTGAGGAATGCCGCCAACAAGGCAATGTTTTGATGTATCGGTTTGAGAATCGCATAAAGCGCCAGGAGCAGCGCTACAACGCCGATGGAGTAAATTAGATCCAGGGCGATGCCGATCCGCCACAGCGGTTCAGACGCGGCAATGTTCCGGGCGGTTTCCGCAACATCGCCATCCACGATGAGACTCCCGTGGATGCCAAAATTAACAAAGACCACAATCGCGAACGTGAGTACGAACATAAATCCCGCGAGTCTTGCATAAACAAGAGGCGATCTTTCAACGGCAGAGTTTGTCATATGATTTTCTCCTAAAGAATAAAATGGCTGGGCTGATTGGCAGGATCAATCCGTCTTGCTAACAACGATCTTCCCCTTAGCGAGACGGATTCCCAGGTGCTCCATCGTTCCGGAGATTTGAGTGAACAGGATAGCTATCATCGCCATGCGAGTTCTTTCCACCGTTCGCCATCCACGCCCTTCACCAGCAACCACAGGGTTAATGCGCCTTCCCCAAGGATCCCAGGCGCCAGATTGTAAGGAGACAGGATACCTACCAGTGAAGGGGAGAGAAAGGTCAACCAACTTAAGCCGCCAAATATCATTAGCGCTCCCAGAACGCGAGGCAGGAAATTTGATCGAATAATGAGGTAGCCGATCAAGATGCAATACAGTCCAAAGAACACCAGATTGTTGATGTGGAGCAGGTCCCAGCCAAAGGCGTCAAACGCCCCAAAAATGCAGCCTGCCAGGCTGAAGATTGCGGCGATCAGGGAGAGAATCTTGTTCACCGGCTTAAATATTTCGTAGAAAAGTATGGTCACAACGACATAGCATACCGTCGCTGCAAGCGTGACGATGAGCCGGTTGTTTTCGAACATCAAAGCAGACGCTCCAGTCAATATATTGAGCAGGTAAAAAACACCAGCTAACCTGGCTTTCAAACGTACTGATGTTTTGTTGGGTTGTGTTGTCATTTGTTTCTCTTCTTTGTTCGCGGCTGATTATTTAATCTTCCAGACTTCCCAGTTTCCATTCCCATTGACGGGCATTCCCTCTCCCAGCCATTCATACAGGGAGCCGTCATACACGGCGACATTTGTATGCCCTGTCAGAAGATGTGCCGCCGCGTTAACCGCCGCTGCAATGCCCCCGCCGCAGTAGGTGATGATGCGTTTATATTGAGATGCTTCCTTCAAGCGGAGCTCGAGCTCATTGTTAGGCAGGAGGGTATCAAACCCGTGACTAAAATCACCCTGCATCAAGTCCATGCAGGAAACGTTGATCGAACCGGGGATGCGCGAAGCTTCGTAGCTGATGGACGGCAGTACGTTTACTATGGCTACGTCTTTATTTTCAATGGACGCAAAGACTTCATCCTTGTTGGCGAACATGCCCGGTCTGACATGCCCCTTAAATACAGCCGGTTCATACTGACGGGGTG
>DAITPI010000545.1:0-2905 GCA_036833655.1 Anaerolineales bacterium
GGGCAGCACCTGCACGTCATAACCACAGCCAGACAGAATATCCAAGGCAGCCTGCTCCGTCGCTGGCTCGATGTAGCGGGCAAAGGCATCTGCCAGGAATATGACTTTTGTTCCGCCATGCTGGTCACGCTGCCCCCTCTGTGATGTTTCGGGGGTGCTTCGCAAAAGGCGTGACCTACGAGAAGAGAATTTTGGGAAGGGACGGTGAGGCGTAATACCCAGTGTCTTCGCCACAAGGTTCTTGAACAGTGGTATGCCCATGAAGACGTTGGAGATCGGTGCGATCGAGGCAGCCAGGCCCGCGGCAACATGGAAGTATCCGAATACATAATCCCGCAGCTGGCGAGGATGCGTTTTGTAGTACTCCCCCTGAAAGGCGAATTTGAGCTTCGCCATATCCACGCCCGAGGGACATTCGGATTTACAGCCCTTGCAGGCAAGGCACAGGTCTAAAGCTGCAGCGGCGGCTTCGACTTTCTGGAGATTGAAGGACGATAGACTATGGACCGTAGATTCTCTGACCCCTGTCCCCTGCGCACGGATCATGGCTCTCAACAGATTCGCCCTGCCCCTTGTGGAATGCATCTCTTCACGCGTCGCCTGGAAGGACGGGCACATCACGCCGGTGTCCTTGCGACAGACGCCCTGTCCGTTGCACTGCTCGATCGCCACGTCCATGCCGCCGCTGCGCGTAAAGGCGAGATCGCTTGCCCAGACGCGGACACGATAGTCCGGTCCGTAACGCAGGTTCACGTCCATCTTCAGTGCGTCGAGGATCTTGCCCGGGTTGAGCAGGTCCTGCGGGTCGGCAGCGCGCTTGATGAGGCGCATCGCCTCCATGACCTCCGGTCCGTAGGTCTGTTCGAGGAACTCGGAACGCGAGAGCCCGTCGCCGTGCTCGCTGCTCATGGCGCCACCGAGCTTCAAGGTCAACGCCAGTACCGCCTCCGCGATCGCGCGCAGGTCCGTGACGCCACGCCCGGTCTTGAGGTCGAGGATCGGGCGGATGTGCAGGCAGCCCGCCGAGGCATGGGCGTAGATTCCCCCTTCGATCCCGTGGGCGGATAGGACCCGTTCGATCTCGCGCACGAATTCCCCTAGCTTCGGCACAGGGATGGCGCAATCCTCGATGAACGCGGCGGGACGCGCGGACTGCGGCCGCGAGTCCAGGAGACCCAGACCCACCTTGCGGATGTTCCAGACGCGTGCCTGGTCCTCCTTCGATTCAGCGATGGTGAGGATCTCGCCAATCTTGCGCGCCTGCTCTTTCAACGCCGCCGGCTCGTCGCCGCTAAACTCAACCACCAGCAGCGCAGCCGGGTCACCCACCACCCACCCCATCTGGCGCGCATATTCGGGAATACCGCGCGCCAGCCGGATGATCATCTGCGGCACCAGCTCCACCGCCGAGGGATGGTGAGTCAACAAGCGCGGCACATCGTCGCAGGCATCGGGGATGCTCGCATATGCCAGCACAGCCAGGATGGTATGCCGGGGTTTGGGCACAAGGTTGAGACGGGCGCGCCTGATCACCGCCAGCGTTCCCTCGCTGCCAGCCAGGAGATGTGCCAGGTTCAACGTTCCAGGTCTGAGGTTACCTGGATATGAATTGCCGGTCCACTGTGAGGGCGCGGAGGGCGCCCAGGGCAGGAGATAGTTGAGGCGATAACCCGCCGAGTTACGCCAGGTGTGGGGCCAGTGCTGCTTGATGGCATCGGCGTATTCTTCGCGGATCGTGAGGGCAGCGGAATACAGATCGGAGAGTAGAGAATTGTCAGGCGTGCTTTGCTCCGCGAGCGTGGCAAGGCTCCCATCGGACAGGACCACATCCGCGGAGATCATGTGGTCGGCGGTCATGCCGTAGAGCAGGGAGTGTGCGCCGGTGGCGTTATTGGCGATGACGCCGCCCATGGTGGCGCGCTCCGCAGAGGCAGGATCGGGGCCGAACATCAAGCCATGTTTGGCAGCGGCAAGATTGAGATGGGTCAGCACTACACCCGGCTCGACCAGCGCCGTCCGGGAGTCCGGATCGATCTCGAGGATGGAATCCAGCCAACGCGAGCAATCCAGGATCAGCGCCTCGCCGATCGCCTGCCCGGCAAGGCTCGTCCCTGCGCCGCGCGGCAGAATGGGAATCTTATACTTCGCCGCCAGCTCGACCGCGGCATGAAGATCGTCCTGGGTCTTCGGGATCGCAACGCCGAGCGGCTCGATCTGGTAAATGGAAGCATCCGTGCTGTAGAGGATACGGGAGGCAGGGTCAGGGCGGATATCGCCGCTGAAACGTTTGCTGAGCTCGTTGATGAAATCGGGATGAAGGGGCATACGTTAATTCTACCGCTGGTTGGCAATGCGCATGCCGCAGCACTCACACAAAACAAAGATCCCAATAGCAATCACGCCATTGGGATCGTGCTGAGGCAAGCCACCTTTCGGAACTCTACTTTGCCTTTGCCTGGTTAGCGACCGCCTGGGCTTTGCGCGCCACCTCCTCGGCATCGCCAAGATAATAGTGCGTGATCGGTTTCAGGTCCTCATCCAGCTCATACACAAGGGGGACGCCCGTCGGAATGTTCAGCCCGGGGATCTCTTCGTCGGAGACGCCATCCAGGTATTTCACCATGGCACGCAGGCTGTTGCCGTGCGCGACGACGAGCAAGCGCTGACCAGAGAGGATCGCCGGCGCCAGGACCATGTGCCAGTACGGCAGGACGCGCTCCAGGGTGATCTTGAGCGACTCGGTCGCGGGCAGCTGATCGGGGGCGAGCGACGCATAGCGCCGGTCGAAACGGGGATGGCGCTCGTCGGTCACCTCCAGAGCTGGCGGCGGGATGTCGTAACTCCGCCGCCAGACGTGCACCTGCTCATCCCCAAACTTCTGCGCCATTTCCGCTTTGTTCAGTCC
>DAITPI010000546.1:0-2843 GCA_036833655.1 Anaerolineales bacterium
GCGTTTGAAGTTGTGAACGCCGCCGTTGAGACGAGGCGAGATGCCGCCCTGGTTCTACGTCGCGGTTCCAGCGAAACAAAGCGAAGACTTAAAAGCGATATCCGGACTCGTGACCTATGGCTGGGGCGTCATCCCGGTCCATGTTCGGATCGGCAAGACGGAGTATAGGAGCTCCCTGTTTCCCAAAGATGGGCGCTACCTTGTACCCATCAAAGCGAGCGTCCGAAAAGCCGAAGATCTGGAGGAAGGCGACAGCGTGACGATCCACCTCGAGGTTCGGTGAAAGGCACAGAACAATCACTCCGGGAGGAGAGCAATCCCTTGGCTTACCCTGCGGTCTTTTCTCGTACATTTATTGTTCCGGAGAGCGCGATTGACGAGAACGGGCATGTCAACAACGTCGCCTGTGTGCAATGGAAGCAGGATGCCGCAGCGATTCTCCACTATTGGGATCTCTGAAGACAGGCCTGGCATATCGGACAAGCTGATCCATGCATAACCAGAGAATTGAAATTACCCTTAAGCGGTTTCTGCTGATCGAGCAATGCCCGGCGGACTGGAAGGGTCTGGATCTCTACCTGTTCCGGGAGGAGGCGCTAACCTTCTATGTGGGGCAATCGCAGATTGCCTTTGCGCGGGTCTGGGAACACCTCCTGAGTGGTTTTCACGGTCATTCCATCATCGGACGGTTCGTGTGGTGCAACTGGCCGAGATCCATGAAATTCACCATCGAATTACTGAGCTCAGGATCCGAGCAATTTCGTGAGATCGGGAACGACCTGGATGCTGCCGAGCGCTGGCTCATCCAGCAGCGATCGCCCTGCTTCAATGTCTCACAAAACAGCCAGCGTACGCCCCTGCCGGGTAGTTATCTGCCGCCGAATGCCCGCTTTCGCCGCAGGTTAAGTCTCACCAGGCTGATCCATGAAGCGGAACGCGCCGTGAAGGCAGAGGATCAGCGGCTCTGGCTCCAGCAGGTGGAGTAGAGGAAGCTTTCTGTTGGCAAGCTGTTGGCTGTACATCTGCTGTTCGATGGTGGGATAATCGGAGGCAATTCGATCGAATCTTCACACCGGAGGATACCGCAGTGCTGCTTCAGGACAACGTACAGGGACTTCAACACATTGGCATACCGGTGACCGACCTGGCGCGTTCGAAAGCCTTTTATGCTCGCCTCGGTTTTGTGGAGGTCATGCGCACGGACCTTCCGAGAGGCGCCGATGCAATTCGAGTGGCAATGATGCGGCACGCGAAGCTGACCATCGAGCTGTATCAGCTCGAGGAGCCAGAGCGCCAGGCGATCGCGCAGCGAGCCGACGGACATATCGATCATATTGCCCTGGATGTGCTCGATATCGAACAAGCCTATAGCGATATTCGTGCGGCAGGCTTCGAAATCCTGGAAGAGGCTGCGCCGGTCTTCCTGCCCTTCTGGGAACATGGCGTAAAGTATTTCACAGTCCGTGGGCCCGACGGAGAAAAGGTCGAGTTCAACCAGATCTTGAGATAGCACCCTCCCGACCGGCAGCCCGTGCTCTCCGCCGCACACGCCAGCGACTCCCACCTTTAGACATATCAGGTCAGTTTCTAGAAGAACCAACATGCCGACACACAAACACATCCCATCCTCAGTGACCTGGGACCAGGTCGCCGCGTTTCGACTTGCGCGGCATCATCTCGTGAAGCGCGCGCAGAAGAAAGCTCTACTGCAGGTGGTGCATGCCATGGGAGGCGCGCAGGCGCAGCTCCTTTCGGCAGCCCAGCTCTCGCTCTGGGCGCGAGTCCGGGATCTGCGACTGGCGGATATCGAGAAGGCGCTTGACGACCGGGCTCTGGTCAAGGCCGCCTGCATGCGTCGCACGCTGTTCCTGGTGCCCTCCGAGGAGCTGGCGATCTTTGTGCGCGGGTCCGCACGGCGCGCGGAGAAAGAAGTCCGCTGGGCGCGGGGGAAGGGTGTTCCGGAGCGTCTCATCGAGGCTGCGATCGAAGCGGCGCTCGAGGCGCTGGACCAACCGC
Source organism: Anaerolineales bacterium (assembly GCA_036833655.1). GTDB lineage: Bacteria > Chloroflexota > Anaerolineae > Anaerolineales > Villigracilaceae > Defluviilinea. The sequence goes on from DAITPI010000546.1 coordinate 2,017, forward strand.
GCACCCGGCCCGAGATCGCCGAACGCGCCAGCCGGACTCTAGGAGTGCAGACGCGCCTCATCCAGGGAGGCGGCTGGGGAAACCGGCGACCCCTCGTGGGAGTGCCGGTCGGCGAGCTCACTTACCCTGTGGTAGACCTGCTACATCTTGCCGCCGCTCGCGGGGTGGTCTGCTACGGACCCAACCGCGCCAACGAGCCGACGTTCGTCCGGGCAGACGCCTGGATCCCGGACTGGCAGGACGTGTCGAGAGACGAGGCTGAGTCGCGTCTCCTGCGACTGTATCTGGGCGCCTTTGGTCCAGCCACCCCTGCCGACTTTGCCCTGTGGACCGGCATCTCGCAGACGGAGGCACGCGAAATCTGGAGCAGGGACCACGCTGATTTCGCCTCCGTCGACGTCGAGGGCTGGACGGCGGAAGTGCTCCGCGAGGATCTTAGCCGGCTGAAACGAGCCAGTCTTACGCCACCGCTCGTGCGCTTGCTGCCGTACTTCGATTCGTTTCTACTCGGTCACCGGGAGCGGGATCACTTGCTCGCCACCGAGCACCGCGGCAAGGTATACCGTCCCCAGGGTTGGATCGCCCCCGTGGTTCTGGTGAATGGACGCGTTGTCGCCACCTGGGACTCGTCTCGCGAAGGCGATTGGCTGCGCGTGAAGGTGACAAAGATGGAACCCATCTCAAAAGCCGTGGCAGCGAGCATCCGCGAAGAGGCGCGTGCGCTCAGCCATTTCCTTGGAATTCCCCACATGGACGTCCACATGGCATGAGCCGCACATGGAGCCAAGGTCATGACGATCGGGAGTGGAAATGCTAAAGTATGCACA
>DAITPI010000547.1:0-2840 GCA_036833655.1 Anaerolineales bacterium
CATAATCGGCTGAAGGATCAACACTAGCCCACAACTCGCTGGAATTGACGTTGACCACCTGGTCGCCGAACACGGCACGCCCCACGTGGGCGCCAACGTTTTGAACACCGGGAAGGGCGCGCAGCTCAGCGCTGAGGCGAGCGACGATGCGGCTCATCTCAGTCTGGGATGTTCCCGGGGCACCGTTCAAATGGATCAGAATATCCTGCTCCTTGAATGAGGGCATCAGTGACTGATGGAGCAACGGTAAAGCCACGAGACCCACCAGCACGATAACCGCGACAGTAAGGAATACCGGGCGCGGCCGCTGGACAATCCGTGCCAGCGATCGTTCGTAGGCTGGCTGGAATCGTGCAACGAGCGGGGAAACGCGACGTAGAGCCGATCCATTCCCCAGGAGAAGCAGACACAGAGCTGGCGTGACAGTCAGAGCAACGAGCATGGAAGCCAGCACTGCCAATGCATACGAGACCGCCAGCGGCTGGAAAAATACCCCGGAGGTTCCCCCAATGAAAAAGACCGGCGCAATTGTCAGAGTAAGGATGAGCGTGGCGTAAATAATGGCGCTGCGTACCTCGAACGAAGCCTCAAGGATGATGCTCAGCGTCGATTTGGCGCTTCCCTCCTTGCGGTGCTGGCGCAGCCGCCGCATAATGTTTTCAACATCGATGATCGCATCATCGACAACCACAGTAAGCGCCATTAACAGCCCGGCCACCACGATGGCGTTCATGGTTGCCCCACGCGCGTAGAGGACCAGCCCCGCTGCCACCACAGATATCAGGATAGCGACAACACTAACCAGAGCAGTGCGCCACTCGAAGAGAAAGACACACAGAACCAAAATCAGCAGAACGAAACCGAAAAGGAGGGCGAGGCCGAGGTTGCCGACCGACCTCTCGATAAATTCGGCCGGACGCAAGATCGAGGAATCCATTTCTAGCCCGGATAGGCCAGGTTTTAATGCTGCGAGTGCATCTTCAACGCCGCGAGTCACTTCCAGGGTATTGGCTCCCGGAAACTTTTCGACGACGAGCAAAAGGCTCGAACCATCGTTAACGACGGCATCCCCAATCAGCGGCTGGTGGTCTTCCACCACATTGGCCACGTCACCCAGTTGCAGCGAGGGCGCGCCCTCAACAGGCACCTGGGCCAGGTCTTTCGCCGATACGATGGGCGAGAGATGCCAGATCCCGAGCCTTTGTTGGGTGGTATCAATGAACCCGCCGGTACCGGGCGTCGAGGCCTCCAAAAAGCTTAATGACGAGACCCACAGGGCATTGCCGGTGGTTTCAAGAATTTGATCCAGCGAAACGCCTGCGGCCTGCAGCTTTTCCGGATCGACTTGTACCTGCAATTGCCGGTCCCGGTTGCCCCAGATCGCCACATTGGCTACGCCGGGTACACCCATCAAGCGCGGACCAATCGTCCAGCGAGCGAGCACCGACATCTGAATCAGGGAGAGCTCCTTCGAAGAGAGCCCGACGATCATGAAGCGGCTCGTCGATGACAGAGGCTGAAGCATGGTAGGCGGTTTGGACACGTGTGGCAATGCAAACGCCTGTGCGAGGCGCTCCGTCACCATCTGCCGTGCACGGATGAGGTCGGTCCCAGGGTCGAAGGTGAGGACGATCGACGATAGCCCGGGGACTGACTCGGAGCGGATGGACTCGAGCCAGGGCACCCCATTGAGCAGGTCCTGCTCCATGCCAAGGGTGATCAATTGCTCCACCTCCTGCGCCGAGAGACCCAGGGCTTCGGTCTGGATCTCCACATGCGGCTGTGAGAACTCGGGCAGGATATCCACGGGCATGTCGCGAAGTTGGATAATGCCGGCTACCATCACCACCGCCGCGATAATGATCACGAGAAATCGGAGCTGCAAACTTGATTTTATAATCGAACGTATCATGGTGAACAACCTCCTTACTAATAGTTTTTTTTGGAAAGTTCAAAAAGATCTAGCTGGTCGGCGAATCAAATTCCCATCCACCGATAACGATTACTACTTCCTATCCAGAAGAGCGAAAAGCCAATGATTTTGATAATTTCACTCCTAATCTAATTATAGGAGCGCGTTCTTAACGAGTTCCGGATGAATCCTTAAGATATGTTTAAGAAAAACGGAACAAGCCCTAAAAGGTCACCTTTAGGGCATATCCCGTTCTATTTATTTATGAAGTTGTATGGATGGGCTCGCTAACTTTCCGTACGGACCATTCTATGAGTATTAAGAGAAGTAAAAAATCCTTTTCAAGAGCCAGGCTGGCTCAAATGGGTAAGTAGAGCCTGTTGCTGTGATGAACCAATCGACCGACCGGGCGAACCTTGCTAATCGGCTTATCGGTAGACCGTAAGCGTTTGTAGCACCTACGGTCTACCGATCATAAACCTGATCTCATTACGCAGCTTGTAGAGCTACCTTGCGGGGCTTGCCAAAACGTAGATACAGGGTGGGTACAACCAGCAGGTTGAGCAATGTCGAAGTGACCAGACCACCCAGGATGACAATGGCCATCGGGTGCTCGATCTCATGACCGGGGATCGCGCCGGCAATCACCAGGGGGATGAGGGCCAGCCCGGTTGTCAGGGCCGTCATCATAATCGGTGCAATCCGTTCGCGTGCGCCGCGCAGGACAAGCGCCGGCCCAAAGGGTTCGCCTTCCACCTCTTCCAGGTGCTGGAAGTGGCTGATCATCATGATGCCGTTGCGGGTGGCAATTCCCAGGATCGTGAGCAGCCCGACCAGTGAACCGAGGAGAGGATGCCGCTGCTAAAATACGCGGCCAGCACGCCGCCCACCAGCGCCCACGGCAAGGTGATGAATGTGAGTGTTGCCA
>DAITPI010000548.1:0-2826 GCA_036833655.1 Anaerolineales bacterium
ACAGATCACCATTGTCGGTCTCGGGCAGATCGGCTCTTCCATTGGACTGGCACTGAAAACCCATAATGTCGACGTGCAGCGCGTCGGGCACGACAAGGATCCGCAAGCCGCAAAAGAGGCGCAGCGAGCTGGCGCGGTGGACGATGTAAAGTATAACCTGCCTGCCTCGATCCGGGAGGCAAAGATTGTAATTCTGGCGCTGCCTCTGGCGGAAATGCGCGAGACCCTGAAGACGATCGCTTCCGATCTCGGGGAGGGGACCCTTGTGCTGGATACAGCTCCCGCGAAGGCGACAGTTGCCGCGTGGGCGCAGGACCTCCTGCCCCCTGGACGCTTCTACATCGGTCTCACCCCGGCGATCAACCCCGGGTACCTGCATGAGACGGAGTTCGGCGTACGCGCTGCGCGGGCGGACCTGTTCGAGAAAGGTCTAATGGTGGTGAATGCCCCGCGCGGAACGCCGGCAAACGTATTCAACCTGGCGATGGAATTCGTGAGCCTGCTGGGCGCCATGCCCCTGCTGATGGATACGGCGGAAGCGGACGGTATCTTCTCCGCCATGCACGTCCTGCCTCAGCTGGCGGCGGCAGCCCTGCTCGATACCACGGTGGATAAGCCGGGCTGGCAGGAAGCACGCAAGCTAGCCGGCCGCCCGTATGCCACCGTCACGGCGGGAGCCGCGTATCACGACGATATGCGCTCGCTGGGAGAGAGCGCCCTCGAGAACCGCGAGAATATTGTGCGCCTGCTGAATGCTTACATTACCTCGCTGATCGATCTACGCGACGATATCGAGGCAAACGATCTCCAGGCGGTGACCCGGCGCCTCGGTGAGGCGTGGAAGGGCCGCAGCCGCTGGTTCGACGAACGGAGCGCTGCAGACTGGCTCAAGTCGGAAGGGCCGCCGATCGATGCGCCCTCGTTCGGCGAGCGCGTCAACCAGATGTTCTTTGGCGGGATGATCACGGACCGCCAGAGACAGCGCAAGTGAGATGGGCTTTTACTGCTACATCGTCGAGTGCGCCGACGGGACGTATTACACCGGCTGGACGGTGGATCCCCAGAAGCGTGTCGCGGTGCACAACCGAGGTCGCGGCGCTCGTTACACGCGGATCCGCGGTCCCGTAAAGCTCGTCTACGTCGAAGAGCTGCCGGATCGAAAATCCGCGATGAAGCGCGAGATCGCCATTAAACGAATGACGCGGGGTCGCAAAGGAAAATTGATCGAAGCCGGCGTACACCCGGAATGAACAGAGAGCCCTGAAGAGTACGACTCTTCAGGGCTCATCATTTACCTGTCTACCTTACCTCTACTCCGTAAACAACGGCAGATGTCCCAGCGAGATAATATGCATCCACTGGGCGCGGTCGCCTTCGGTGAAGATCGCTGCATCGGCCGCCACAGTCGCGCCGGCTTTATCCAGCACCATCCGCATGCCCTGCAGCGTTGACCCCGTGCTGACCACGTCGTCCACGGTGAGGACGCGTTTGCCCCTCATCAAATCGATATCCTTTTCATCCAGGATCAAAGTCTGCGGTTGCCCTGTGGTAATCGAGAGGGTCTCGGCTCTGATGGCATCGCCCATGTAGGGCTTGTAGTTCTTGCGCAGGACCACGTACGGCTTTTTCGTCTCCACCGATAGCGCATGCACCAGAGGGATGGACTTCGCCTCGGCGGTCACCAGCAGGTCGTAATCGAGATCCTTGAGCTTTTGCGCCAGCTCCCGGGCGCAGGCTTGCACCAGCTCCGTATCGCCCAGGATATTGAGGATGGCGATCTTGAGTCCTGGTTTGATCTCGAACAGTCGTAGCTCGCGCTTGAGTCCGGCAATTTCGACAGCATACGTTTCATGTGTGGACATAAGAGTGTTTCCTCGCTCGAGCCTGCAGAGAGCGGTTGAGGATTTTGTGGGGCGAATTTCCCGGGCGTAGTTTATCACAATTCAATTTATAATGTTCAGGCTGGCTCACGAACCACCGAAAATCGAACACGGACCATTGGAAACAGGATGCTACCTGACCTGCGTCTCAACGATCACCTGCGCCTGCGCAAACAACACCCGTGTGGCTCCTACGAGTGGACCGTCACGCGACTCGGCGCGGATATCGGGCTGGAATGCAGAGGCTGCGGGCGGCGCATCCTGCTGACACGGCGCGAGCTCGCCAAGCGACTCAAGGCGAACCTGACAGAACATACCGATGAACCCTCCGATGCTTAAGCAACCTCACATTGTCTTTTATTTCTCCGATACCGGGGGCGGTCATCGCTCTGCCGCCGAAGCGATCATCGAAGCGATCCAGCTGGAGTACGGATCCCAGGTCACGACCGAGATGGTGGACTTCTTCAAGGACTACGCGCCGCGCCCGTTCAACCGCGCTGCCGATATGTATCCCTATATGGTCAAAGCGCCCCATCTGTGGAGCGCCAGTTTCCATGCGACCGATGGACAGCGCCGCGCTCGAGTTATTACCACCACCATGTGGCCCATTGCCCGCCAGGCGGCGCGCACGCTGGTGCAGCGGCATCCTGCCGACCTGATCGTGACCGTCCATCCATTTGCCAATTCCTTTGCGCTGCGTGCCCTGGGGAAGAACCGTCCGCCCTTTATCAACGTGGTGACCGACATGGTGACCACCCACGCCCTGTGGTATGACAACCGCGCCGACGTGATCCTGGTGCCTACCGAGACCGCCCGCTTGCGCGCGATCAAGTATCATGTGGCGCCCGAAAAAGTACGGGTCGTAGGACTGCCGGTTGCCGACCGTTACTGCCAGCCGGTGGGCAGCAAAAACATTTTGCGCGAAAAACTCGGCTGGCCCCTCGAT
>DAITPI010000549.1:0-2808 GCA_036833655.1 Anaerolineales bacterium
GTAGCCGCGCTTTGCATACACATAAGGTTCCTTCTTTGTATCGCTGAATGGAACGACGATTTCTCCAACCCTTCCTTTTTCAGGGATGTCGAATCCCGGCGTTTGGTAGCGCGTTTCCACAGGCTGTACCCAGCCGGAATAGGTATAACCTTCGTTATTGATCTGATACCACGCACTATTGAACGGATTCCCCTGTTCGCCGTTCTCATCAATGGAAGTGATATCCACAACTTCATCGCGGCCGAAGTAGTGCAATTTGCTGGCGTTGAAGGTAGGTCCATCATAAAGAGGGATGCCGCTCAGGGTGATGCGTCCCTGCTTGACTGGTGACGCCGCCAGGGCGCGCTCAAGGCGCAGTTCGGACAGCGCAAATGCAAGTGAGCCGGTGCTGGCCAGCTTGAGAAAGTCGCGTCTCGTGAGTTGAGGGTTGAGCATTGGGTAAGTTTAACCGCAATCCCCAAAAAACGGGGATATCAGAAGCGTGTGTGCGAGGATTATTACTCTTTTCTTATACTTTGATCACCACCTTTGTCCCCACATGTCCATAGATCAGTTCCTTATCGGGGGGCACGCTGGGTGTCGTCCAGCGGAAGAGCCATTTAGCGGCTTGCGGCGTCAGGTTGATGCAGCCGTGACTGCGCGGGCGGCCGTAGTCGTTGTGCCAGTACGTGCCGTGGAAGGAGATTCCGCTCTCGGTGATGTATAGCACCCAGGGCACGCCAGGCAGGTCGAAGCCGCTGGAGGCAATGTCGCCTGTCGCCATATGCCGGGTAGGACGTTTGTGATAGGTGATGAATTCTCCGGTTGGTGTTGTGTATCTCCCGCTCAGACGTTTCCCGCCGCTGGAAACGCGCGCCGCAAAGACAAGTCCCCCGTTTTCGTAAGCCATGAGCAGCTGATCGTCCAAATGCACTTCGACCCGTTTATCCCTGCCGGGAACATGCGGAGATAACGGGGCTAGCTCTTCGGGCGTCAGGAGGCGGATGTGTCCTGCAAGAACATAGTAAGATGTGTGGTTCTTATCGTCCCGCAGGGCATACCACATGCTCCCATCCGTTGCATGGCGCGCACTCGCCCCTATCCAATGGACGCTCTCGTAGTAGAGACGATAAAGAACCTCCGCGTTCCGGCCTGGCTCCAGCCGCGCTTCCGTGTAGGGAACACTGACTTCCCCCAGCGCGCCGCGGAGCGGGATGGATTGCGGCTCGTTCAGGATCGTGCGGACAGGTTGGACGCTGCCTGAATAAACATAACCACCCTTTGCAACCTGATACCAGACGCGGTTATAAGCTGATTCATCCTCACCGATGGTTGTGTTTGTAATCGGCACTATCAGATCGTGCCAGTACAGCTTGAGGCGTTTGGCTTTGAAGTCCGGTTCGTCATACTCCCATATAGTACGGTCGATGACGCGGCCCTGCAGGTTATCAAAATCATCCTGTTGAAGAAATGGCAGCTTTGGGCAGAGCACCCCCACCAGGCCATAACCGCTTAGTTTCAGAAAATCACGCCGGGAAAGAACGGCCTTGCTCATGTCTCAAAAAGAATCCTGAAGGGTCGCCCTGCTGAAGATCAGTAGATGACGAAACGACCAAGAGAAGCCCGAAAACAGGGGTGCGGGCGTATGCCCGCACCCCTGTTTTCGGGAATCCTCTCAACTTTCGTGAAGGAATGAATATCAATAATGCACGTTCACCACGGTGCCCATGTAGGACCAGTTATACAACCAGGCTGCATCGTCAATGCTCAGGTTGACACATCCATGACTCATCGGTGTTCCAAAATTATTGTGCCAGTATGTGCCGTGCAATCCATAATTTCCATGAAAATACATAATATAGGGGACATCCGGAAGATAGTAACCGGGACCGCGCATATTTCCGGAACGGAGTCTGATGTAAACCTTGAACTTTCCTGTCACTGTTGGGGTCCGCGCTGTGCCTGTTGATACGATAAATGAATTCACGATCGTGTCGCCTTCATAGGCATAGACACGCTGGTTGGTGAGGTCCACATCGATCCAGCGCACTCCATCTCCACTGCTGGCAAGCTCCGGACTTGATGTTGGCGGGACATATTCGCTCGTAGGGGTATCGGCGAGGATCTCCATGCCCATCGTGCCGGGTGTTTCTGTCACTTCAGGAGTTTGCGAAGCGGTCGGCGCCTCCGTTGGAATTTCTGTGGGCGTTGACGTTGGCCTTTTGGTGGGCATGGATGTGGGGGGAAGATCCGTTGGGACATCCGTCGCTGTAAATGCAAGCGCCGGGACGAATGCACCTCCCTCAATCGGGGTGGGGCCCGGCTTGGCGACCTCGACAGATGCCCAAAGATTTTCCTGGGTAGGCACAGGTTCGCTGATGCTGCTCATAATGGATGCAAGCGCCGGGCTGGTCATGGCAAACAATGCGATCAAGCCAACCAGCATGCATCCGGCGCCAATCAATAAAGCGGGAAAAACCCAGTTTATTCGCCTTGACTTTATTTCAGGGGACGGAATGGCCGTTTGATAAGCGTGTTTCTCCTCGATCCCTGCAGCCTCTTCGCTGCGACTTCTCTGCGCGGTTGCAAGACCGGGATTCGAAGCCTGAGCCTGTTCCAACCGGCCCGAGGCCCATTCCATGGCTTTGCGAGCGCGCCTGCTTTCGGGTTTGAGCTCCAGGGCTTTCCGGGCATATGCAAGCGCCTCCCGGGGATCGGGATCAGACGCGGCAAGCACCAGCCAGGCGTCCTCCATCTCGGGGGCAAGCAGGGCGGCCTGCTCGCCCAACTTCCGCGCGGATCCCGGGTCGCCGCGCCGCAGGGCCTCGC
>DAITPI010000550.1:0-2786 GCA_036833655.1 Anaerolineales bacterium
CCGAGTGGGGAAGTTGTCGGTCCCGTCCAGGATGATGTCATAGTCCCTAGCGATGCGCATGGCATTTTCCGAGGTATATGGCTCGTTGTAAATATCTACTTGAATATCCGGGTTCAAATCGACGAGCTTGTCCCTGGCACTTTCGACTTTCAGCTTTCCAACTGTGCTTGTCCCATGGATCACCTGGCGCTGCAGATTCGACGAATCGACCACATCGTAGTCCACCAGCCCGATGCGACCGATCCCCGCCGCTGCCAGATAAAGGGCGACCGGGGAACCAAGCCCGCCAGTGCCAATGATCAAAGCCGATGAGCTCTTGAGCTTGCGCTGTCCCTCCAGGCCGACCTCGGGGATCAGCAAATGACGGGAGTAGCGCAGAATTTCTTCACGTGATAATTCAGGCAGCATGTTAGCCTCCTGCAATCGAAGGGATCAGCATGATTTTTTCTCCGTCCCGGATCGGCGTGTTCACTCCCTGCAGATCTTTGATGTTGTTTTCGCCTACGAACAGATTGACGAACGGGCGCAAGTCCCCGCCCTCGTTGAACAGGTGCGGCTTCAAGGCCGGAAATTGGGCTGTCAGGTCGGTCAGCGCATCCGAGACGTTCGAGCCGTGGACTGCCACTTCGCTCTGTCCGTTGGTATACGCGCGTAACGGTGTCGGGATTCGTAAAACGGGCATGTACATTATCTCCTAATGGTTAAGTCCGGTGATTGAGTCGCCCCGTGTTTGTCGGGACGTATCGAGATCACCAATTACAGCTTTTCCTATGATTGTTGGTTTCGATACGACGCTCACTTCGCTCGTGTCTACTCCACCAACGAGGATTTCTATAGCGTCTGGATCTGCTCCAATAACTTCTCTGCACGCGCGACGCCGTTGTTGACATAACGAGCCTCCCCGCGGGCATCGAGCACAAACGTGGTCGGGACGCTCATCACGCCCCAGGTCTTCGCGAGCTCAGGCTGCTCATAGGCGTTAATCTCGATTACTTCCAGGCACTCGCCAAACGTCTCCGCGACCCGCTTGATCGCCGGCCGCTGGATGGTCTTACACGGCACGCAGTCGGGCGTCGTGAAGTAGACCAGGATTGGCTTCGCGGGCAGATCGCTGAACAGCGTAGAGACATTGCCCCGCGCCCGGACGAGCAGGCGCTGATTGATGAGCCAGTAAGCAAACGCGCCCAGTCCAATAATAACGATTGTCAGCCCAAAACGCAACACGAGGGACGTGGTTTCGGCACTCATCGGCTGGCTCCCACGCGGGGCTTCATTCCGGGGAATGTCCCGGCGGGCGGCTGCTTCTGGAAGCCGGGCAACTGCAGCCGGCTCAGCCAGTAATAGACTGCGCAGCCAACACAGAACCCGCCGAATGCATTCAGCGCCGCCAGAGCGACGACCAGCCAGACCAGGCTCCAGCCGAGCACGCTGAAGCCAGGGAACAAGGCAACAAAGCCGGCGGTCATGAACAGGAAGCCCAGGAACTGGGCGAAGCGGTGCGGTTCGGGGTTGTCGTCCAGGACGTCTGGTTTCATCCAGCCACGCGGCTTCAGAATGTTCTTGTAGACAAAGCCGAAGCCGGGAATTTTCAGCAGGGAGCCGATCCCCATCATCAGCGCGACAAACGCCGCCAGGATCGGCAGGTTCAGGATAAACGCCAGGATATTAAGAGAAATGATCACCAGCTGATTTGTCTTTAATGCAGCGTGATCTACTTTTTGAAGAGGTTGAGATGCCATAGAATTCCTATAGTTTGACGTGGTTTCGATCCGTCCCGCCGCGAGCGCACGGGACTATTCAACCATCGGGGTATTGGTAATACAGATTTCTTCTTCCTCATACTTCGAGCGGTCTTCCAACAGCCGCCAGGAGCGGACGTTCACCGCCTTCCCTTCGTCGACGCGCGTGATAATGTAGGAAAAGAACGGCTGCGCCCATTCCCGGTCATATTCGGAGGGGACATTGGGACAATCGGGATGCGAGTGGAAGACACCGATCAGATTCAGCCCCAGGTCGTCTGCGCGCAATTCGGCATTGAGATAATCCGCAGGCGTGAACAAAAAGCGATTGTGACGTGCGCCGTCCTCGCCCGCATTGGGCAGGGCGATGATCTCCCTGACCTCTCCCTTTTCGCCAAGCAGGAATCCCGCGCCCTCTTCCGGGTAGGCTTTCTCGACGTGCGCATTCATTTGCTCGATCAAACGATTTGGGACAACCAGCATTACTTCTTTGCCTCCCACAGGGATCTATCGCTGAGATACTTGTACCCCGCGTCCGGGAAGAGGGTCACGACCACGCCCTCTTCCAGTTCCTCAGCCAAACGCAGGGCCGCCACCGCCGCGGCGCCGGAAGAAATCCCCACGAACAGCCCTTCCTCCCGTGCCAGCCGCAGGACCATCGCATGCGCGTCCTCCGTGCGGACCTCCCGGGTCTCATCCGCGAAATGCGGGTCGTAGATCCCCGGCTGTATCGCAGTCGGCATGTGCTTCAGTCCCTCCAACCCGTGGAAGGCGGCATCCGGCTGGAAGGCGATGATCTTCACGTGAGGCAGCTGCTCGCGCAGATACCTGCCGGTACCGGTCAGCGTGCCAGAAGTACCGAGTCCGGCGACGAAGTGCGTCACGCGTTCATCGGTCTGGCAAAGGATCTCGGGCCCCGTGGAAAGGTAATGTGCCTGCCAGTTGGCGTCGTTGTTGTACTGGTTGGCATACCAGTAACGGTCGGGTTGTTCCGCCGCCAGCTGGCGCGCCGTCTGGATCGCTCCGTCCGAGCCTTCAGTGGGGTCG
>DAITPI010000551.1:0-2774 GCA_036833655.1 Anaerolineales bacterium
TGATCCAGCCACGAGTATGGCCCACCATTCCAACCATCGTGATCATCACCGTGCCCATCATGTTCTTTACCCGCTGCGGATGATTGAGCACCAGCAGGCGCATCAGGAGCAAGCGGAGCCATTGCGGCAACTTGACGAACAACCTCATGCCTGTAGCGTTGTACTCATCTCCCAGCACGTAGTCGCCTTCTCCGTCTACTTTCTGTGATTTTGCCGTCTCGATCTCTTCCTGGATCTGGCACAGGCTCTTCTTATCCGCCTGGCGGATCACAGAGGGCAGCGGCACTCGCGCTCCATTGACGTCCTTTTCCACAACGATGGAGATGTCCACATCGTTGAACACCAGGACTTGATTCCGCCTGGCATTGTTCACGCCGGCAATGGGTGGATGCAGGGCAACGCAATCCGCAACCACTTTGATCAGCCAGGCAGTAAACGAGATCTTCGTGCCGCCATGTCGGTTCTGCTTGATGATACGGCGCGCCTCGGTGACATCCACCTCGAGCAATGCCCGGACGTGATGCTTCGCCAATCCGACCTTGCCCAGGTCGAACGTCAGCTGTCTACTCGACGGATAGGGGATCTCATACGATGATTGGTCAGACATGGCTTGTCACTCCTTGTTTCGATGAGCTGCTGGGGGCAATTTTGGTGTGAAGGGAAACCGAACGCGGAAATGGGCTTCGAATGAAATTGTCACATCTTCCGGTTGTAATTACAATGGGACGAATATCACCAATTCATTACCCCGGTAATTCATCCCCATCTTGAGGACATTTGATGTATCACCGACAACGTTGGACCGCAGAGAAAGTCAAACAGAGGCTTGCGCTCATTGCGCCCCTGGTATACGTCAGGCGCAAGAACCTGCCGGCCTTTCGCTATCGCGAGCTGGAGAGCCCGCTGACACCTGCGCCCGTCGGGATCGAGGTAGACGATTCTGGCTGGCAGGAGATCGACGCGCACGCGTACTGGGGATTCTGGATGCAAGATTTCATCTTGCGAACCACGTTCGCCGTCCCGGAGGATTGGGATCGGACTCAGCTAATTGCTTTGTATCTGCCGCTCGGCGAGTCGGGCGACTTCAGCCACCCGGAGGCTCTTGCCTACATCGACGGCGAGCCCTATGCCGCCTGCGACCGGCACCATCAGGAGATCCTGCTGAAGCCGGAGTGGGCGGACGGAAATCGGCACACTCTCGCCCTCCATGGCTGGACTGGACTGGGTGGGGCGGGCGCCGGTAATCCCTTCACCAAGCTGTTCATGCAGCCCTGCGCGCTGGTGCAGATCCATCAACCCACTCGCGATTTTCTGGCTCTGGCGCGTGTGGCCCTGGAGACGGCGGAGACAATCGATCAAGTCGATCCGGCACGTTACCGCCTATGGAATGCCCTGAACGACGCCTTCATTGCGCTGGACACGCGTGACCCGCTGGATTCGGGCGAATTCTATGCAAGCGTTGCACACGCCACGCAAGTTCTGAAATCGGGGATCGAGAGGGCAGGTCCCCCTCTCGAGGTAATGATCCACGCCACAGGACACGCGCACATCGATGTGGCATGGCTGTGGACTCTGGGACAGACCCGTCGCAAAGCCGAGCGGACGTTCCACAATGTCATGCGCCTGATGGAGCAATTCCCCGATTACCACTTCACCCAGAGCCAGCCGCAACTGTACCAGTTTATCAAGGAAGATCAGCCCGCCTTATTTGAGGCGATCCAAGGGAAGATTGCCGAGGGACGCTGGGAGCCGATCGGCGGCATGTGGGTGGAGGCGGACTGCAATCTCAGCGGCGCCGAATCGCTGGCGCGCCAGTTCCTGCTGGGCCGGGCGTTTTTCCGCGAGCACTTCGGCGCAGAGGCGGAGAGCCCCGTCCTGTGGCTGCCCGATGTCTTTGGCTACGCCTGGGCGCTGCCACAATTGATCAGGCAGGCGGGCTTGAACTACTTCATGACGATCAAGATCGGCTGGAGCCAATACAACCGGCTGCCCTACGATACGTTCCTGTGGCAGGGCATCGATGGCACGCAGGTCCTTACCCACTTCAGCACCGTGCCCGACCCGGGTAACTATGCCAGCACCTACAACGCCATGGCGGATGCCCGCGAGGCGCTGGGGACATGGCGGAATTTCCAGCAGAAGGAATTGCAGCGGGACCTGCTGATGGCATATGGCTTCGGCGATGGCGGCGGAGGTCCGACGCGCGAGATGCTCGAGAACATCGAAGTGATAAAGCACTTCCCGGCTCTGCCCCAGGTGAGGCAGTCGAGCGCGAGAGCGTTCTTCGAGGCGATCGCCCCGCTGATCGGCTCACGTATGATGCCCGTCTGGAACGGCGAGCTCTACCTGGAATATCACCGCGGCACCTACACCACGCAAGCCCGGAACAAACGCCTCAACCGCAAGAGCGAATTTCTCCTGCACGATGCCGAGTTCCTTGCTGCTTACGCATCCCTGATTACCAATTACCAATACCCCGTTACCCGATTTACCGAAGCCTGGCGCACCGTCTGCCTCAACCAGTTCCACGACATCATCCCTGGCTCGAGCATCGGTCCGGTGTACGAAGAATCCCAGAGACAATATTACGAGCTTACCAGGGATGTGACGAAGCTGCGAGACGAAGCCCTGGACGCCCTGAGTGAAAAACTGGATGGGGATGTGGTGCTGGTCAACCCGACATCCTTCGCCCAGCCGGGCCTGGTCTTCATCTCTGGGGAAGGGACCCGGCGTTTCACGCGGGACGGCAAGCCTGTTCCCGTTCAACCAGCCGA
>DAITPI010000552.1:0-2772 GCA_036833655.1 Anaerolineales bacterium
GGGACTGGGCGGATTGCTCAGCACGTTCCTGCGCTGGGAAGCCATCGAGGAGCTAGATATCTTCGGCGGGCGCACCACCCTGGACCGCGTCCATGACCTGTTGTACGGGGTCGTATTGCGCGGCAACCAGCCGCCCATGCCGCTGCGCCTGAATGAGATCAAGGCCGGCTTGTTCTTCGAAGCGGCGGACTTTACCGTCACGGCATTCTCCGTCACCCACCGCGGACCCGACTGTCTGGGATATGCCTTCGAGGGGAAGGCGCGTCGGCCGTTCCTCGCAGAGCAAGCGGATGCGCTGGGCGTGCCATTTGGGCCCGAGCGCCGGGAGCTGGTCGCCGGCCACGGGATCACCCTCGCAGACGGCACCCGGATCCAGCCGGACGATGTACTGGGTCCCCTGCAAAAAGGCGTGAAGCTTGTCGTGGTAGGCGACACGGGCAGAACCGATGACCTGCTTGAGGTCTGCCAGGACGCAGACGCGCTGGTGATCGAGTCAACCTACACCGATGACGAGTCCGAGATGGCGCGGCAGTTCTCGCACCTGACGGCGCGGCAAGCCGCAGAGCTGGCAGTGAAAGCCGGGGTCAAAAAGCTGATCCTGACGCACATCTCGCGCAGATACCGGGAGAAAGACATCTTGCAGGATGCCCAGGCGATCTTCCCGAACACATCGGTGGCGCGGGATTTCGATACCTTTCAGATCAAGCGTGAGGAGCAATAAAAAAGGTGCGGAGTTGGGTCCGCACCTTTCCTTTGTAACATGACTCGGAATTACATTCCATCACTCGTCATGATGAAGAGCGGGGTCATCTCAAAGCTTTCGAATTTGGGGCGCAGGCGGTCCGTGTTGTAGAAGCGTTCCACATTGACCGTTTTCTTGGTACTGGTCACAATATCCACCGGGATATTATCGTAGCGACCGTTCTTGAGTACCACCAGCCGCCCATGTACCTTCTTGAGAATCAGGTCGAGCGCCAGGTTTCCATATGCCATGGGCACAATCGAGTCGATCGCATCCGGATCACCACAGCGGACCAGGTAACCGAGCTTCTGGTTGACCGTATCCACCATGCGCCCGTTGTTGTATTGAGCGGTCCGCTGTTTGAGCTCGGCAGAGATCAAGTCGCCAATGCCGCCCAGCTTCATGTGACCGAAGGCATCGGTGGTCTTGTCGGTAAAGACCATTTCGCCGCCTTCGAACATCGCCCCTTCCGACACGAGAACAACCGAGTACCGGCTCGGGTTAATCGCCCGGTCATGCATGAGCAGCTCGGTCAGCCGGTCGATGGTGAATTTATATTCGGGGATCACGCAGCGGTGTGCGGCACCTGCCATGGCTGGCAACATGGCGGTGAAACCTGCATACCGTCCAAACACTTCCAGGACCATGACACGCTCGTGCGAGCCGCCCACCGTGCGCAGGCTGTTCGCCAGCTCGATCGTGCGGGTGACACAGGTGCTGAAGCCAATACAATAATCGGTGCCGGGCACATCGTTATCCATCGTCTTCGGGATGGCAACCACCTTCACCCCCTCCTGGTACATGCGCACGCCGTAGCTGAGTGTGTCATCGCCGCCGATCGGGATCAGGTAATCAATACCAAGGAAGGCGATGTTCTTCAGGACCTCTTCTGTCAGGTCGTTGATCTCAGCGGTGTATTTTTCCTGCAGCGCAGGAGGAAGACGATCACGTCTCACTTTGGCAGGGTTCGTTCGTGAAGTATGGAGAAATGTGCCACCGGTCCGCCCGGCGCGGTTCACTACTTCTTCGGTCAGCACCTGATAGTTGTTGCTGTTATCTGCATCCTTTTCACGGACCACGTCGATCAGGCCCGCCCAACCGCGACGGATGCCGAGCACCTGATACCCCTCACGCAGGGCGCGGATGGTCACCGCACGAATGGCAGGGTTCAGCCCGGGGACATCGCCACCGCCGGTCAGAATTCCAATGACACCTTTTTTCGCATTCATATCTGCCTCCAAGCAGCTTTATCGTTGAGATTGTTGCGTAAACAGCCCCTATTTTACAACTTTCCAGGGGCAGGTGGAGTATTTTACGTCAGGAAAATTGCCGCGGCAAATCACTTCCTATAAAAGAGTAAGTGCTGCCCGGTAAGCAGCACCTACAATGAACTTGAAATCTGGCACCTGAAAGCTTAAACCTCAGATCATCGTCGGCTCTTCATACACGCCGAAGACTTCCTTCATAACCTGGATGATTTCGCCCAGTGTTACGTAGGCATGGACCGCTTCCATAATGTACGGCATGGTGTTTTCTGTGCCCTCGAGGGCAATGCGGAGCCGGTCCAGGGTTTGACCGACGCGCCCGTTGTCGCGAGTCTGGCGAAGCTCCTTCAGGCGGGTCACCTGTCTGTCGTAACCCTGCGGATCCATCTCCAGGATCGGGATGGTCAGCGGCTTCTTTTCGGCATAGGCGTTTACGCCCACGATCTTGCGGATGCCCTCATCGATCTCACGCTGATAGCGATAGGCGGCGTCCGCGATCTCGCTCTGGAAAAAGCCCTTTTCGATCGCGGGGATCACCCCGCCGAGGTCTTCCACCCGGCGGAAATACTCGTATGCCTGCTGCTCGATACGGTCTGTCATCGCCTCGACGAAGAAACTGCCTCCGAGCGGATCCACGGTGTTCGCCACGCCTGACTCCTCCGCAATGATCTGCTGCGTACGCAAGGCGATAGTCACCGCATGCTGGGAGGGGAGCGCCAGGGCTTCGTCCAGGGAATTGGTATGCAGACTCTGCGTCCCGCCGAG
>DAITPI010000553.1:0-2769 GCA_036833655.1 Anaerolineales bacterium
TACCAATACACCGACGAATACACCAACCGATACCCCTACTAACACGCCGACGAATACACCAACCAACACGCCCACGAACACACCGACGAACACACCAACCAACACACCGACGAACACACCGACGAATACACCCACGAACACACCAACCAACACGCCCACCAATACACCCACAAAGACGCCGACAAATACCCCTGAGCTTGGCCAGCTGAAGCTCTGCAAAGAAAGCGTTAGTGGTATTCCGAAGGGACAGATCTTCGTCATCCAGGTGGGCACGGTCAGCTACAATGTTCCAGCAGGCTACTGCATCCTCGCGGGCACATACCCGTTGAATACCAAGCTCACGATCCAGGAGACCATCCCGCCCGGCTATTATGTGGGTGGCATTGAGGTGCTCCCGAGCGGTCGCCTGGTAAGCCGCGATAAGAGCATTGGTCTGGTTGTGGTCAAGATCGGCACCGGCGTGACCGAAGTCCTCTACAAGAACCGAGTGTTGAGCACGCCCACACCGACCAAGACAGCCACAGCTACGCCAAAGCCCACGCATACCGCCACAGCCACTCCTGGCTGCTCGCCGAACTGCACGCCGACGCCCACCCCGATCCCCACTGGCCGCATGCAGATCTGCAAGGAAGCGGACGGTGAAGGAGTCAGCGGCAACTTCACGTTCCGCTACAACTCCAGGTCCAAGACCGTCCCGGTCGGCGCCTGCAGCCTGATCTTCTCGATCAAGGCGGGCACGGTGACCATCACCGAGGATACGCGCGCAGGCTATGCCGTCTCCGACGTGTATACCATCCCGGCAGACCGCCTGATCAGCAAGGACATCAACAATCGCAGCGTGACCGTCACCATCGTGCCTGGCAACGCTGCCAGCCAGACGATCGTGGTGTTCGTCAATCGGGCCATCACAGAAGCCCAGGCGATCACAAACATGGCATCCGGCTCGCAGACCACAGAACTGCGAATGAGCGAGAACCCTGTGGAATCCTTCATGCAATTTCTGCAGAACGGGATGCGGGGTTGGTTCCAGACGGCTGGGCGCACAGCATCCTAGCAATAGGAGCGCCCGGCACAGCAGACTGAGAAGTGCACGAAAAAGCTAACTCAGGGCGATGGGCAATGTCCATCGCCCTGAAATACTTAATAGCTCATCGCCGAGATTACAGCTTCATTGTTTTCGGGAATGTAAACCAGAATACTCTCCCCGCAATTTATAATACCAGGATACCCCGGGAGAGGGATGCCCCATGAGACTACTCACCATCCTTACGTACTACGCGCCCCACTGGACGGGCTTGACCGCGCATGCCGTCAAGGTCGCAGAAGGACTGGCGGCACGCGGCATCGAGGTCACCGTCCTGACCGTCCGGCACAAGCCTGAGCTGAAGCGGGATGAGGTGATCAACGGGGTGCGCGTGGTCCGGCTGCTGCCTGTGTCGCGCTTCAGCCGCGGGATGATCACCCCCGCCCTGCTGTGGGCGGCGCCGTTCTTGATCAAGAATCATGACGTCGTCCAGATCCACTCTCCCCTCCCGGAAGGTCCCATCATTGCGGCGTACTGCCGCCTCCTGCGCCGCCCACTGCTGATGACCCATCACGGCGACCTCGTGATGCCACCGGGCCTTTTCAACCAGGCGCTCCAGGCGATTGGCTATTATGTCCTCCTGACCACCGGGATGCTGGCGAACGCGGTCACTTCCTACAGCCGCGACTACTTCGAGCATTCGCGGCTGCTGCGCAACTTTAGGAACAAGATCACGTGCATTTATCCGCCCATAGAGATCCCCCTGCCCGATCGGCAGGCTGCGGAGGCGTGGCGCCATGAGCTGGGGCTGGAGGGCAAGCTGCTGATCGGCTTCGCCGGCCGCTGGGTGGAGGAGAAAGGCTTCGACTACCTGCTGCAGGCGTTTCCCCTGATCCTCAAAGAGTTCCCGAACGCACACCTGCTCTTTGCCGGGGAACGCGAGGTGGTCTACGACAACTTCTACAGCCAGTGCACACACTACCTGGAACCCATCCAGCAGCACTTCACGAGCCTGGGGTTGATCCGTGACCCGCAGCAGATGGCAAACTTCTACGCCCTGTGCAATGTCTTTGTGCAGCCGAGCCGCACCGACATGTTCGCCCTCACCCAGGTGGAGGCGATGTTGAGCGGCACGCCGGTCGTCACCAGCGATATCCCGGGGGCGCGCGTGGTGGTGCGTGAGACCGGTTTTGGCAGGCTCTTCCCTGCCCGGGATCCGCGAGCGCTTGCAGAGGCGATTGGACAGGTATTCCGGAATCGTGAGCAATACCAGCCGGATCGCGAAGCGGTGCTGAAGATCTTCGACGCAGAGAAGACTATGCAGCAATATCAGACTCTGCTGGAGAGTCTGCTCCCGTCTGCCAGGCGCTCATCGGCACCCTTACCACTCTCGAATGTCGTACCGATATCCGGCTCTGCTCCTGCCGCGCCGGTGGAGATCGTCCGCTATCGCGGCAACGGCTCGCAGTGGAAAAGCCTGACCAGCCACGATCACGCTGCCCTCGATGGGATCCTGCGCAACGAGGCGGATATGGCGCATCGTCGCCGCGCCCGCATCCTGCTCGATTATCTGGAGCTGCGCGACGGCGATTCCGTTTTCGATTGCGGCTGCGGCATGGGCTTTTATCTGATGACCATGGCAAAGCTGCGCAAGCTCAGGCTGGTTGGCCTGGACGGCGACCTCGAGCGACTGCGCTGGGCGCAACGCGAGCATGTCCCTGCCTCCCTGCTCAAGGGTGACATAT
>DAITPI010000554.1:0-2766 GCA_036833655.1 Anaerolineales bacterium
GGCAAAGAGACAACAGCCGCTGGCGTCTTCGCCAGCGGCTGTCCCGAGCGCAAGGCTCAACTGCACGCTATATTCGTTTATCTAAGATAAATGGGTGGCTCTGGAGTGGGCCCTGCCACTGCTCCATAATCCACGGTTCCGTAGTCGTAGGTATCGTCAATGGTTCCGTAATCGATGGTTGGAGCAGGCGGAGCATAAGTGGGGCTCTCCGTCGTGGCGGCGGGTGGTGGAGGAGCTCCCCTGCCACACGGCGCGAGGGTCAGGTCGGTGTAAACCGTGGAGCGGACCCACTCGCCGTTATTTGCCTGCATGACGAACTGGTAGCTCGCCCAGGCCTGGGAGGTGATGGCGCTTCTCCCAATGAGACTATCGCCGCTGACAGAGAGAGTGTACGAGCCATCGCCTCTCGTGTTCATGGACATGCCTTCCGACCAGCCGCTGTCCTTGCCACTACTCGCTTCGTGCAAGCGGTGGAAGAAGACCATCACGCGGATACCGGCGGGATGCTCGGCCTGCACTCGGATTGTGATGCGGTCAGGCTCACAGCTTGCTCCACCAAAATAAAGCTGGCCGGTGGAGAGCTGCGGCAAGCCCATCGCGGCGGGGACCGCCGTGGCAATAGGCGCAGGTATGTCCGTGGGCGTGTTCGTCGGCGTGCTGGTCGGTGTAAGAGTGGGCGTGAAAGTTGGTGTCTGGGTTGGTGTCCACGTCGGCGTGGGGGTAGGCATCTCTGTGGCGGTCTCGGTTGGGAGGATGATCGCCGTCTCGGTCGGCCCGGTCACAGGGAGTCCAAAATCGGGGGTCGGCGTCGCCGAGCGTGTGTTCAAGGCATGCGCTCCCCAGTAGGTGCTGAGCGCCAGGACGGTGACGAGCACACTTGTTTTGAGCAGGAGCTTCATGCCCCTACCGGGCGAGCCGGGCTTGTCAGGCGGCTGACCGTCATCGTCATTCGAGGAGGTGGGAGGGATAAGCAGATCCAGATTGTGCTGTGTATAGGCCATCCCCGTCCGATCGCCCAACTGGCTGCGCAGGCGAAGCGCCTGGCGCAGCAGATCGATCGCCTGTGTATTGAGGCCGAGACCCAGGGCACGCGTGCCCAGCTGGTGCAGCGCCCAGGCTTCATTCACCCGATCGCCCAGCTGGCGTGCGGACCGGAGGACCTGCTCGAGCATCTTCCTCCAGGCTTCCCATAAGCCGTGCAGGGTTAGATACGAGTCGATGTCACGGCCGAGAGCAATCACATCACTCCAGCGCTGCTTCCCTGCTGCCCACTCGACCATGCCGAGAATATTGCCCAGCTCATCGGCGCAGTAGTCCCAGTCCAGGGAGCGCTCGCCGAGCATCCCCCTGAGATAGCGAAGGAACTGCTCGCCAATCGAGCTCGCATCCACACCCAGACGGGCGAACTCGCGCACGCCCTGATCGATCCGCAGGCGTGGGCTATTGGCGGTCAGCAATCCCATTGCCTGGAGCCGTTTCTGTGCCCCTTCCGCTGTGGCTCGGTCTTCCGCCATCTGGTGCAGGAACTTTGGATCCACGGAGATTCCGGGAGCGACAGCGGCTGCGGCCACCCATTGTTTCTCCAGCTCGGTCAGCGTGGAACGCGCCAGCGTGAATGCCCGCTCTATGCCACGCCGGGCTTCGTCGGCGGATTGTGGCCGCGCCAGGACCAGCATGTTGCGAGCCGTCTTGAGCGCCAGACCGTTCTCGCGGATGGCACGTCCTGCCATCACGACCGCCAGCGGGACATCCGTCAGCAGGGCGCACATTGCGTCCAGCAATTGGTGCGTGTCCTGGTCGTCGATCACGCCAGCTTTGGCAGCCAGCAGCTCCACTGCTTCCCTGCGTGGCAGCGGACCCAGCCGGATCTCCTCGGCAATGTCGTTTTCCACACTTCGGGCGCACTCCACGAGCACAGAACCCCGGGCAAATAGATCGATGGCGAGCGGGAGAGTCGAGGCGGACAAATCCAGGCCATTCAGGACGACCAGGGACTTGAGATTTCCAAGATAGGTCTGGGCAACGTCGAAGTTGACCTTGAGCTGCGGCTCCGATTCGAAGGACTTATCGAACAGGCGCTGGACAATGTCTTCGAACTCCAGGGCCTGGCCGCGCTCGTCTATTCCCTCCATGAACAGGACTCCATCCTGCAGCGCTCGCGCGGCAGTGCTGTTGGCAGCCTGCCTGAGCAGAGCGGACTTGCCCATGCCGTCCATGGCATGGATCGTCGCCGCTTCGCCCGCGTGGATGAGCTGCTCGATCTGTCGCAGCTCGCTTACCCGGTTGACAAGCCCGCGGACCGCGCGGACCGGTTGCGGCACGGCGTCTCGCTTTTTGACACGCGGCTGGGTATCGTATATATTGACGACGGCTCCGTGCTCTGCGTTGACTTCGATCCGTTTGTTGTTGATCTGGATGTCCCCTTCAACATTCCCCTGCACGACGACTCCGCCGGCGCCAACGGCTATCTTTTCCTGGACCAACACAGCTCCGGTTGATGCAATTGATTGTTTCATGGGGCAATTCCTCCTGGCTTGTACGTGCTGTGCACGTTGCTAATGGTGATTCCGCCCTGGACGTTTCCACCGACAGCTATGCCGCCTTCTCCTGCGGCGATACCTCCCTGGGTGGCGACTACGCCGGATCCCATCTGAACGGCAGACGCATTGGCGCTTGCGGCTCGCTGGTATTCCTGTAGTAGGGCGAAGAGTTGCGCGGCAAAGTCCGGATCGGCTTTCATCTTTTCGACGATGGCGTCGGTGATCG
>DAITPI010000555.1:0-2761 GCA_036833655.1 Anaerolineales bacterium
CGGGTTGCCACAGGGATCGGGTGGACGGATCCGGGTCGAGCCGACCCTGCAGCTGCCTGACCATCCGGAAGTCTTCGTCATCGGCGACGCGGCGTACGTCGAGGATCGGCAGGGCGTGCCGCTCCCGATGTTGGCGACGGTCGCCCAGCAACAGGCAGGGACCGCGGCGCGGAACCTAAAGAGAATTCTGAAAGGAGCAAAGCCCGAGCCGTTCCACTACAAAGACCCGGGGCTGCTTGCCACGATCGGGCGGAATGCCGCAGTGGCGCGCATCTGGGGACTCTCCTTCAGTGGGTTCGTCGCCTGGGTGATCTGGGTCGGACTCCATATCTTCCGGCTGATCGGGTTCCGTAACCGGTTGCTGGTGCTGATCAACTGGGCGTGGGACTATGTCTTTTATGACAACCAGGTGCGGCTGATCACGAGGGAATAAAGCTCTGATAATTTGAGGCAAAGTACGCGCCCAGCAAGCCGAAGGCATTGACCAGAAAGTGCAGGATGACCCCGGGCCAGACGGAATTCGAGCGGTGATAGGCATATGCCAGCACGTTGCCCAGGATGAATGTGGGAATGAGGGTCACCAGGTCCAGGTGCGCCGCGGCGAAGATGGCAGAGCTCAGCAGGCTGGCAGTGATCCAGCCGTAGCGCTGGCGGAATCCCTGGAACAGAAAGCCTCGAAAAAAGACCTCTTCCACAAAGGGAGCAATGACCACGCCGACCACGAAGAACCAGGCGGGCGAATCCAGCTGGGCAAACATCTTCATGATCGCCTCGCCCTGCGTATCCACCCCGAGCAGGTACAACAGGCCGTTGTGCAGCAGGATGAGCACGTAGCCCGCAATCAGGAATCCGCAGCCGAGGGCAAGGGCGCTGCCGTCGAATCTGCCAAAGCCCAGCGCCCGCCAGTGGATACGTCGCCACGCAAAGATGACGACCACAGGCAGGAGATAGGCAAGCTCGAGCAGGGCGATCAGGGCGCTTTGTGCAATCTCTGTTTTCGAGCTTCGCAGCGTAATCACGAAGATAGCAAGATCGATGATCGCCAGCAACACAACCCCGATCCAGTTATCTACGAATTTCCAGGGGACGGTATAGGCGGGTTGCTCGGGCGGTGGGACCGCTCCCTCCTGTTTGATCTCAGAAATCATTCTTCTCTCAATTCACGATATACGAACCATTGACCTTTGCGCTCGTCGACATTTTTCATGGCACGGTCATAGTAGATATCGAAGATTTGATCTGTGTCCGTTCGAACACGGAAATAGAACCGGCCCACGTTCAGCGAGCCGCGGCTGGCGGCAACCGCCGCGTGGGCGGGACGCATGTTGCGCGCCATTTTCCCACGGCGGGTGAAGTCGCTCCACGAGGAGAGCATCTCGACCACGCGATAGGTCTGCTCCTCCCAGACGAATCCATCCGGGCAGTCGGGGCTTTTCTCACGGACCGGCGGCGTATCGAAGAGCGGTGTGATGGGCTGGTCCAGGAAATGGATGGGCTGAAAGTTGTCCACCAAAGGAGTCAGACCTTGTACGGATCGTCTGCCTGTAAGAAGGCGAGCAGCATGCCACGCATGGGATGATTAACGAGCCACTCGCGAATCTGCTGGGCCTGTTCGTAATCCGGTTCGCCCAGCCGGTCGCGATAGATCTGGTCCAGGTGGTTGCGGGTTTCGGCAGCCCGCAGGTTATCCTGCCAGGGACGCGTAAAGAACTCATTAACGTTGTCGTGCAGGTTGCGGTCGATCAGCACGTCCCATTCATTGTGGTCGAGCCAGATGCCGTTGCAGCTGCGGCAGCGGTCGATGTAGAAATCGGTGTCCGGGAAGATCTTGTAGCGCGCCATGATGTGACCACATTCGGGACACAGCTTCAGCTCCTTCACCTCCCAGGAGGGGTCGATCTCGATGGCGCCCTCTTTCGGAGGAAACTCATGGCCCAACGTCCGCCTCCAGGTGAGATAGACATTGGAAGAGAGGGAAACACCCTGGCAATTGGGACACTGCCGGGCAGGCAGCCCTTCCAGGAGCGTGATCGGACCCAGCAAAACGTTTTTGCAGACGGGGCATCGCATAGCAGCCTCCAACAACTTCTGGGGTGAACGAATTAACCCAGGTTGCCACCTTGGAATGGAATAGTATGGATTCTAAACCGCTGAGACGCTGAGTTCGCAGAGTCTTTCGAGGGTTTCTCTGCGTTCCACCTACACTCTCCGGCGCAAGTGTCCGCGACTCTGCGGTAGAACGCAGGAGGGCAGCAACTTGCGTGAATTATATGTCTATTTCAGGCATCACAATGCACGCGTGGCGACGCCGTCTATGTCGAGGAGTCCGGATTGAGGCGAGGCAAGGAAGGCGTGCGCTGCGCGGCTCCCTCAAGATCGAAGTCCTGCTGCGTGGCATCGTACGGTTACTCTTCTTCAAGCTCGATGTGGAAACGGTGCATGAAGCGGTGGAACAACGGCGCCGCCAGCACGCCGACGGATGCCAGCAGCACGATTCCCGAATACAGCGCATAAAAGGAAGCAAATATCTTGCCGGCGTCTGTCGCTAGTGGATTGACCGGTCCCATCCCGCCCAGGATCATGGCGGCGTTGAGCAGGGAATCGATCCAGGAGAGCGATTCCAGGTAGTGGTAGCCCAGGATGCCGATGGCAAGCGAGAAGAGGATGATGCCGGCCGTCACCAGGCTGAACCGAACCATGCGCTGGGTGAACTCAGCCGGAGTCGCCAGCGGTTGTGTATGATGCTCGAACACGTGTTGCC
>DAITPI010000556.1:0-2757 GCA_036833655.1 Anaerolineales bacterium
GCACCACGTAAGAAGCTCTCTGCCAGCGGAAACCGGCATATGATTTCAGTCACTTGACTCTTTCCCTCTGCAAACTATACTGAAATTGGATCAGGGAGCGCAAGAGATGGATGCGGACCTGTGGCTGCGCACGGTCGAGTTCGGCGTGGCAGGAGCGTTGTTGTACCTGCCTCTCTTCTGGCTATTTCCTGCCCGGACATTTCGGATTCACCGCCGGGCGGTGGTGATGGGCGCCTCACTCTTCTGGCTTGGCTTTACTGCCGGGCTGGTGAACATGGCGTGGGGGTATTACTATCGCTACTTCTATCCTGCCTGGATGAAATGGGGCACGGCGCTGATCGCCTTTGTCCTTTACTCTGTCTATGCCTTTGCATGCCACTGGTTAGCCTGCCGCCTGCCCGGGCGGCCCATGCCCTGGTTCTGTCTCTTCACCGGGCTACTCGCCCCTAACGAACACTTCATCGCCTGGCATTTCGCACGCTTACCGGAAAAAGTTCCCATGCTGGCCGGCATCCCGCTCCTGCCAATCATGTTCTTTGCCTTCTTTGAGTATCAAGTCTACTAGGCAATCGCCCTCTGGCTGGCATGGATACTCCTCAAACTCTCCTCTCTAAGAAAGCACAACCATGAAAACTATTCTCGTTCTTGGCGGCTATGGCGCGACGGGCCGGCCGCTTGCGAAGCACCTGCTCGCGCAGACAGATCACGACATCATCATTGCAGGGCGTTCGCTGGATAAAGCACAGGCTTTTGTGGATTTACTCCACGAGCCGCGCCTGACCGCGCGACGGGCAGACGCAGCCGACCCTGCATCCCTCAGGCAGGCGCTCCAGGGCGTGGACTTACTCCTGGTCGCGGCGCCGACAACGCACCAGGCAGAGACAGTGGTCCGCCTGGCGCTCGATGCCGGCATAGATTATCTCGATGTGCAATACTCCGATGCCAAACTGGAAGCATTGCGCCTCCATGAAAGAGAGATGCTGGAAAAGGGACTATGCTTCGTGACCGAGGCAGGCTATCACCCCGGTCTGCCCTCCGCCATGATCCGCTACGCGGCATCGAAATTGGACCGCATCGAGTCTGCCAGGACGGCTGGTTATCTGAACATGGGCAACCTGCCATACACGGAAGCGGTGGACGAGCTGATGGAAGGCTTCCTCCATTATCAGGCGCAAGTCTATAGAAACGGCGCGTGGACCAAACCCGGCAGCTGGGATATGCGTAAGTTCGATTTTGGGCAAGGGATCGGGGAAAAGACCTGTTATTCGATGTTCTTTGAAGAATTGCGATGCATTCCAGAAATGTATCCTACGCTCAGAGATACGGGCTTTTACATCTCCGGCTGGAATCTGCTGGCCGACCTGATCCTGACCCCGATCGTGATGCTGGGCCTGAAGATTGCTCCCCGGCGCGGCATCCGTCCGCTGGGGAAACTAATGTGGTGGGGAATGAATCGGTCCAGGCCGCCGTACCGGGTGGTGCTCAAGGTGGAGGCGACCGGTCTATTAGATAGCAGGCAGGTCGAGGTCGAGACGCGGATCGAGCATGAAGATGGCTACGAGCTGACGGCGATCCCCGTGGTCGCGCTTCTCATGCAATATGAGCGGATCCGTCAGCCGGGACTGCACATGATGGGACATCTGGTGGAACCGGATCGCCTTTTCCAGGATATGGAACGGATGGGTGTCCAGGTGACGACCAGGTTCCGCTAAATTTCCAGCGCTCACCGAAAGGAGAAGAAAACATGTCTGGCACACAAATTGGACACGTCACTCACTACTTCGACCATCTCAACGTGGCTGCCCTCGAACTGACAGAGCCTCTGCATGTCGGCGATACGATTCATATCCTGGGTCATTCGACCGATTTTCAGCAGAAGGTCACTTCCTTGCAGATCGAGCATCGTGCGGTGGAGGAAGCCGGGCCGGGCGACGATGCGGGACTGAAAGTGATCCAGAAAGTACACGCCCACGATAAGATCTTCAGGCTCACGGAGGCTGAGTAGAGACTACGATCTCTTCGCCCCAGGGAACATCCACGCCAGCACATTTTGGATCATCTCGTCCCAGTACGCCCAGTTGTGCTCGCCGGGGCCTTCTTCGTAGGTCAGATCCAGAGGAAGTCCCCTGACCGCATCGCGAAAGCGGACGTTTTGGGAATATAGAAAATCCTCTGTGCCACAGCACTGATAGAGCCGCGGCTTGACCGTTCCCCTGGCGGCTTTCCTGGCAAGCACAAACAGATCGTCTTTGCTGCCCGGAACTTTACTCAGGTCGCCAAAGATGGTCCGGTACTCTGCCAGCCGGCTCGTATCGTTTCGTGGATTATCAGCCCGGGTCGTATCAACGAGATCCAGGCCGCCGGAGAGGCTTGCCGCAGCGGCGAAGCGCTCCGGGTGTGTGAGCGCCAGCTTGAACGCGCCGTAGCCGCCCATGGATAAGCCAGCTACGAAATTATCCTTGCGTTCCACCGATAGAGGGAAGAGATCGCGCACAACGGCTGGCACTTCTTCACCTATGAATTGCCAGTATTTCCCGCCATGGACCATGTCCGTATAGAAGCTGCGATGGACGGCGGGCATCACGACAGCCAGGTTCAATCCTTCCGCATAACGCTCGATGGAGGTATAGCGCTGCCAGCAGGTGTGATCGTCCGAAAGGCCGTGCAGAAGATACAGGGTACGATATTTCGGCGTCCGCTTGCGCTTGAGGTCAGCCAGTGTCCGCTGGGGGAGCAGGACATACATCGCACTGCGCA
>DAITPI010000557.1:0-1768 GCA_036833655.1 Anaerolineales bacterium
TTTGTCTTCTTGCACCCTTTTCCGTTTCAGGAGTTCAGTTGTGGGTAATCACCAGCTATCCCATCGCTTGACGCGTTAAATGGGATGTGCTACTATCGAATCCAACTTTGTTGGAGTCGAGGAGATGCATATGGCCAGTATAAAACGAGGCACGTTAGTTGCCTCCACTCTTCTGCTGATTGTTGTGGTGGTTTCAGCTTGCAATCAGCCCTATTCGCAACTACCCAGTGCTACCAATACGCCGATTGCCCCTCTGTTTTCCACGACCCTGACCCCGGGCATGGATACGGTGGGAGCATTTGGGACAAGCACAGCGCTCGCGTTGAGCGGTACTCCGCTTGCGGGTGTTCCCACCCAGACGCCGGGAGCGCCGGTGGATGCCACGTTACAAAGCTTGCTTGTAACTGCCACATCCACACCAGTTGTCATGAATCCTGGCGTTACCGCCACGCTCGCGGTCAGCGGGACAACGGTTTCAGGCGCCACGAGTGGACCGCTGCCGACCTCGGCACCGGTCGGCTTCCGCCCGGATCGTTATGAATTGAAACGAGGCGAGTTCCCATACTGTATTGCACGCCGCTTTGACGTAGATCCTCAAGATCTCCTCCGGCTCAGTGGTTTGACCATAGGGCAGGCATACAACCTGTCAACAGGGACCGTACTGGTGATCCCCCAGAACGGGTCCTTCCCCGGTACACGTGCTCTCGCGTCACATCCAGCCAGTTATACGGCGTCCGCAGGAGATACGATTTATAGTGTCGCCTGCAAGTTCGGCGATGTCACCCCCGATGCGATTGCACAGACGAATAATCTCACCTCTGCGAATCTGACCGGCGGACAAACCTATAGTATTCCATAATTAGCCAAGACTTCAAAAAGCCCAGGCTGTCGCCTGGGCTTTTATCTTATAATTCGCCGAGACATTCCACACAGAGGATAAGGTCATGCCATTTGAATTAATCAGCTCGGAGACACTCCTTCAGGGAAGGGCATTTAAGATCAGGCGTGATACGTTAAAGACTCCCGATGGCCGTCAGACCAAGCTCGAGATCGTGGACCATGGGGGATCGGTAGTCGTTCTTCCCGTCGATGACGAAAACAACCTGCTGTTCGTGAGACAATATCGTCACGCGGCAAAAGCAGAGCTCCTGGAGCTTCCGGCGGGAACGCGGAATGAGGACGAACCCTACGTGGAGTGTGCCGCGCGCGAGATCCGGGAAGAGACAGGTATGCAAGCCGGAAGGCTGCAGAAGCTTGGCGAGTTCTATCTCGCCCCGGGCTACTCTACGGAATTCATGGTGGTGTTCCTGGCGACCGACCTGAAGGAGAACCCGTTGCAGGCCGATGAGGATGAGTTCCTGCAGGTTGTGAAAATGCCAGCGCGCCAAGCGCTAGAGTTGGCAGAGCAAGGCGGCGTTCCGGACGCCAAATCTCTAGCGGCATTGCTACTCGCAAAGCCCCATCTGGAGCAATATTTTGTCTAGTGTTATGCTGATCCTCATCGCCGGTCCCTATCGCTCCGGGACGAACGATGATCCCGAAAAGATGGCGGCAAACGCCCGGTATATGGAGTCCTTTGCGCTCCCGATTTTCCGCAGAGGCCACATCCCGGTCCTGGGCGAATGGTTTGCCTTACCGTTATTGCATCTTGCGGGTTCAAATCGGACGGGGGACGAGGCCTATCGTGAGATCTTCCATCCGATAGCCGAGCGCCTGCTCGAAAAATGCGATGCAGTGCTCCGGGTGGGTGGAGGCTCGGCGGGCGGCG
>DAITPI010000557.1:1778-2717 GCA_036833655.1 Anaerolineales bacterium
AATCCACGCCCGGCGCCCCATGTCGGCGTAGTACGGCGCAGGCAGGAGCGGCTGGGTCGCAGCGGGAGGATCGGCGGGCGCCGATCTCATGGTCGAAGTTGCACGCAGACTTGGCCTGCAAATTTATACCGAGTTCGAACAAATCCCTGAGGTGGGACTGAACTAAACACAGAGAAAACGGGAGCACAAGTGCTACTGTTTGCATTTCTGCCTATTTTTGTCCGAAATATGACAACAAGCAGGGGGATTTAAGTCATTCATAACTATCAGGTTTTAGGGGCGGGGGATAAACTTAATAGACGGAAAATCCAGGCAAAATTGCTTGCCTGTCCTCTAAAGGAGTACGAATGAAAAAACCCGTAATTATGATAGATGGCAATGAAGCCACCGCATCGGTAGCTCACCGGCTGAGTGAGGTCATCGCAATTTACCCTATCACTCCGTCCTCAGGCATGGGTGAGTTTGCCGATGAGTGGTCGGCCAAAGGCCAGCCCAATCTCTGGGGCACTGTGCCTCTGGTGATCGAAATGCAATCGGAAGGCGGCGCCGCGGGAGCCGTTCATGGCGCGCTGCAAACTGGCGCCCTAACCACCACGTTTACGGCCTCGCAGGGCCTGCTGCTGATGATCCCCAATATGTACAAGATCGCCGGCGAGCTCACCAGCACAGTCTTCCACGTGGCTGCCCGCGCAATTGCCGCCCACGCCCTTTCAATTTACGGCGACCATCAAGATGTGATGGCTGTCCGTCAGACCGGTTGGGCATTGCTCTCGTCTGGCGGGGTCCAGGAGGCTCATGATTTTGCCGCCATCGCGCAGATGGCAACCCTCAAGTCTCGTGTCCCGTTTCTGCATTTTTTTGACGGATTCCGCACCTCCCATGAAGTCACCAAGATCTTCAAGCTGACGGATGAAGAGCTCCGCAGCATTCTGGACGAGG